>DAOUGF010000081.1:0-23162 GCA_034429295.1 Chloroflexaceae bacterium | reverse complement strand
GCACAAGTCCATGCAGCCGGACGACCATTCCGCCGACCTGCTGAGCGACCCGTCCGAAGCCCCAGCGGCCCATGCCGCAGACCTGCCTGTGGTGGGCATCGGGGCGTCGGCGGGCGGTGTGGTCGCCCTGCAGCGCTTTTTCGCCAACACGCCGCCCGATAGCGGCCTCGCCTTCGTTGCGGTAATGCACCTCTCGCCGGAGCACGAGAGCACGCTCGCTGAGGTACTTCAGCAGACGACGACGATGCGGGTGGTGCAGGTGCGAGCGCCGGCGCGCCTCGCCCCCAACACTGTCTATGTGATCCCTCCCTCCCACCAGCTCTCTATCGCCGACGGCGAGTTGCGCCTGATCGAGGCCGAGCAGCCTTCCGGCCCGCGGGTGACGATCGACCTCTTCTTCCGCGCCCTCGCCGATACCCACGGCCGCAACGCCGTGGCGGTGGTGCTCTCGGGCGCCGGTTCCGACGGCGCTATCGGCCTCGCCCGCGTGAAGGAGCGGGGCGGCATCACCCTGGTGCAGGACCCCGCCGAGGCTGAGTTCGACAGCATGCCGCGGGCCGCCATCGGCACCGGCCTCGCCGATATGGTGCTACCTGTTGCTCAGATACCCTCCCGGATCCTGCGCCTCCTCCGGACCGCCAGACAGCTGCAACTCCCCGTCGACGGCCGGGCGCAGGAGGCCGACCAGGAGGCGCTGCGTGAGCTACTCCTGCTGCTCCGCGACCGCACTGGCCACGACTTCACCAACTACAAGCGCTCCACCGTCCTGCGCCGTATCGGCCGCCGCCTTCAGGTGAACAACCTCACCGACCTGCCCGCCTATCTCACCATCCTGCGGGAGCGGCCGGCCGAGGTGCAGGCGCTACTGCGGGACCTGCTGATCAGCGTCACCAACTTCTTCCGCGACAAGGAGGCCTTCGCTGCCCTCGAGGCGATGCTCCCCACCATGTTCGCCGGCCGCGATCGTGACGATCGGATCCGGGCTTGGGTGGCCGGCTGCGCCACCGGCGAGGAGGCCTACTCGGTCGCCATGCTGCTGCGGGAGTATACCGCCCGCCTCGACCAGCCCCCCGCCGTGCAGGTCTTCGCCACCGATATCGACGAGGCGGCGATCGCCGTCGCCCGCGAGGGCTACTACCCCGCCAATATCATCGCCGACGTTTCCCCCGAGCGCCTGCGGCGCTTCTTCAACGAGGAGCAGGGCGGCTACCGGGTGAAGAAGGAACTGCGCGACCTCGTGCTCTTCGCGCCCCATAACCTGCTCCGCGACCCGCCGTTCTCCCGGCTCGACCTGATCACATGTCGCAATCTGCTGATCTACCTCGAGCGCGAGGTGCAGGAGCGGGTGCTCGAGCTGTTCCACTTCGTGTTGCGCCCCAACGGGCGCCTCATGCTGGGCGCCTCCTCGTCGGCCGACAGCCTGCCGGGGCTCTTCAGCGTGGTCGATAAGAAACAGCGCATCTATGCGCGGCGAGCGGTGACTGGCTCCAGCAGGTTCGTCCCACCAGCGCCCTCCGGCATTGTCGAGCGCAACCCCCGCCGCCCCCCTCTCCAGCCCGCTAGGCGGAGCAGCGACTACCCGGAGCCCCTCTCGTTCGCCGAGCTGCACCAGCGGCTGCTCGAGCAGTACGCCCCGCCCAGCCTGGTGGTGAACGAGGCATACGAGATCGTCCACCTCAGCGACAATGCTGGCCGCTTCCTCCGCCTCGGCGGCGGCGAGCCCTCATATAACCTGCTCAGGGTGATCCATCCCGACCTGCGGCTCGAGCTGCGCACCGCGCTCTTCCGCGCCTCCCAGCAGAACCGCGAGAGCGTGGTGAGCGGCGTTCCCATCACCCTCGACAACGAGCTGCGCCACGTCACCATCACCGTGCGCCCGGTCCAACAGCCTGAGAGCGCCGCGGGCTTCCTGCTGGTGCTCTTCGCCGAGCGGAAGGCCGACGAGCAGGTCCACAGGCCCACGCCGATCGATGAGGAGACCGAGCCGATAGTGCGGCAGCTCAACGCCGAACTGCTGAATATGCGCGAGCAGCTGCGCATCACGATCGAGCAGTACGAGACCTCAACCGAGGAGCTGAAGGCTTCCAACGAGGAGCTGCAGGCCATGAACGAGGAGCTGCGCTCGGCCTCCGAGGAGCTCGAGACGAGCAAGGAGGAGCTCCAATCGGTGAACGAGGAGCTCACCACCGTCAACCAGGAGCTCAAGAATAAGGTCGATGAGATCAGCCGCGTCAATAGCGACCTGCAGAACCTGCTCTCCGCCACCGATATCGGGACGATCTTTCTCGACCGCGAGCTGCGGATCAAGCGCTACACTCCCCCCGTCCAGGAGCTGTTCAACCTGATCGCCGCCGACATCAACCGCCCCCTGGCCCACGTGACCCACCGGCTCAGGTACGACGACCTGCTCAGCGATGCCGCCCGCGTGCTCGAGCGCCTCACCACTATGGAGCGGGAAGTGCAGCACCAGGACGGGCGCTGGTTCATGGTGCGCCTCCTGCCCTACCGCACCCTCGAGGATAAGGTCGACGGCGTGGTGCTCACCTTCGTGGAGATCACCCAGCGCAAGCTCACCGAGCAGCGCCTCCTCGAAAGCCATAACGAGCTGGAGGCCCGCGTCAGCGAGCGCACCGCCGAGCTCGAGCAGGTGAACGCGGCGCTGCGGGCCGAGGTGGCCGAGCGGCGCGAGGCCGAGGCCGCCCGCCAGGCCGTGCTGCGGCAGCTCGTCAGAGCCCAGGAGGAGGAGCGCCGCCGCATCTCGCGGGAGATCCACGACGGGCTCGGCCAGGAACTCACCGGGCTGCTCCTGGGCATTCACGCCCTCCGCGAGGCTGGCACCGACCGCAAGCAGATAGTGGCACATCTCGACCGGCTGCAGGCCGCCGTCGAACGGATCGGCCAGGAGCTACGGCAGCTCGCCCGCGGCCTGCGCCCCGCCGCCCTCGATGACCTCGGCCTGGTCGCCGCCCTCGCCAACTTCATCGACGATTGGTCGCAGCAGACGGGCATCCAGGTTGAGTTTCACGCCGGCAGCCTGACTGGGGTGCGCCTGCCGCCGGAGCTGGAGACGACGTTCTACCGGGTGATCCTCGAGGCGCTCCACAATATCCAGAAGCACGCTGCGGCCACCAGGGTGAGTGTGCTGATGGAGCGCAGCGACGGCTCTGTGATGGCGGTTGTAGAGGATAATGGCCACGGCTTTGATGTAGACGCCGCGCTCGCCGCCCGCGGCACGGCCACCCTTGGCCTGCTTGGAATGCGCGAGCGAATGGAGTTGGTGGGCGGGAGCTTGACGATAGAATCAACGGCGGGCGCCGGCACGACGATCTTCGCCAGGGCGCCGCTGCCGCCTGAGCCAGGGGAGAACGCCGTATGAAGCCTCTACGCGTCTTTATCGCCGATGACCACGCCGTAGTCCGCGAGGGCATCAAAGCTCTGGTCGCCGCCCAGCCCGGCCTCGAGGTAGTCGGCGAGGCCGGCGACGGCCGCGAGGCTCTGCAGCAACTCGCCAAGCAGGACGCCGATGTGGTGGTGATGGACGTCTCCATGCCCGAGCTCTCTGGCGTGGAGGCCACGAGCCTGCTGCATCAGCAACACCCCGATCTGCGCATCCTGGCGCTGAGCGTCCACGAGGAGCCCGCCTATGTGCGGCGACTGCTGGAGGTGGGCGCGGCCGGCTATGTGCTCAAGCGCTCGGTGGCCGACAACCTGATCACCGCCATCCGCAGCGTCGCCGAGGGCGGCCTCTACCTCGACCCGCTGGTCGCCGATGTGCTGATCGCCCAGGTGGTGTCGCGCCCCGGAGCCGGCAACGCGCCAACGACGCAGCCCCTGAGCGAGCGCGAGCACATCGTCCTCCTGATGATCGCCAAGGGGCATAGCAATAAGGAGATCGGCCTCTCCCTCGGCATTAGCACGAAGACCGTTGAGACCTACAAGGCCAGGGGCATGGAGAAGCTCGGCCTCGATAGCAGGGTCGCCATCGTGCGCCACGCCCTTGAGCACGGCTGGCTGATCTGAACGCCTAAGCGTGTCGGGAATATCCTGACAGGCACTTCGCCATTTCGCCCTTTTATGCCCTTGCACCCCCTGGTACACTAAGCAGTACCTATCCCTGCCCCCGGGAGGCGCCTATGAGCTCCGAGCATGCTGCGCCCGCGCGGGCGCGCCCATTGGCGCTGATCGCTGATCAGGATGTCGCAGTTCGCGAGCTGCTAACCGAGATGTTCTACGACCTCGGGTGGGAGGCGGAGTCGATGCCGCTGCCGCTCTGGCCCGAGGATGTGCTCAGGCTGCGGCCCCAACTGCTGCTGCTCGAGCTCCGGCAGGCCAACGTTGCCGAGGCGCTGCACTTCGCGTCTGCGCTCACCCGCACATTCGCGCTCGCCAACCTCCAGATCGTGCTCACCTCCACCGACCACCTCCTCCTCGAGCAACTCATCCACTACGAGGAGTGGCCCGGCCTCCAGACTCTCACGAAACCCTTCAGCTACGATGATCTGATCGCCAAAGTGCAGCAGGCCGACTCCGTGCTCGACCAACTCACCAGAAGAGCGCAGATGCTGGGCGCCTGAGCCTTGCGCCCGCCACAACGCCCGGTCCCTCCAGGCGCCAACATGATGGCACCCCCTCCGCCGCAGCTAGAGCTGCGGCGGTTTTGCTTTCATGCGGCATCGCGCCGTTGCCGATCGTTTACCCGCGGTTGGCGCTCCGGAGGGGGCTTGATGAAAGAATTCACGATATACTGATCCTGTATCGGCCATATCCGAGAGGAGGGTGCTATGGGGCGCCCAAAACGCAAAGATCCGCTGGTGCCGATCATCCGCTCATATGTAAAGCAGCGCTATCCTGCTATCGCCCATGGGCGGCTCTCGATCCGACGCCTGGATGGCCCGCCCGGCTCACCCCGCTACGCCGCGAGCCTCGAGCTGTGTGATATCGAGCGCTGCCCTTACCATGTGTCTGCCGCCGACGCGAAGGCCGGGCGCTGCCCGCACCACCGCTGCCAGCTACGTGAGGCCCTTCGGCTACTGCTCGACCGCAAGGGCACGGTTATGGAGGCGCACCAGAGCCATATGCGCTGGACATAGCGCAGCGCTCAGGAGCGCCACATGCGTTGCGCCCCGCCCGCTGCTTGCGGGGCGCTGCCCCGCGCCCGTACCACCTGCGCGGTGCGTGATCTTGCGAGCGGGCTCCGTCCCACGCTCCCGCAGCCGAACAGCTTCGCTTCCACCAATTAAACCGTTGGGCAGCGAAGCTGTCGGGCAGCTGGCGTAGAGCGGGTAGTGCCACACCCGCTCTCGGCGCCGAGGGGCATGCGCCGCCGGGCATCTCCCTCAGGAACGCAGTCGGCTTTGGGGGTCCGGGGGCGAGGCCCCCGGCGCGGGGGTTGTCAGGGGGCGTGCGCACGCCCCCTGACGAAACAAGCAGGGCACGGGGCGCCTTGACGTAGTGGCGCGAAGCGCTTGCGCCCGCTAGAGCCGTGGGCAACTGCCCACCTCAATCGGTTACGCGACACCCTGCCTATCGCCGGCCCGCTCTGCGACCCCATCGCGCCGCCCGCGTTGGAGGAGCCGGCGCACCTCATCCACCGGCAGCGGCGCCGGCTTCTCCAGGTAGAGATCCACGCCCAGGTTCCGCATCTGCCGGCTGAGCGCGGCCGTGGGCCGCGAGGCCAGCACAATCACCTGGCCTTCGGCGTGCCGCCGCTTCACGGCCGCGGCGAGCTCCACGCCGGCCAGCGGGTGGGGCGACGGGTCGATGATCAGGACATCGGGCGGCTCGTGCTTCAGCTCGCGGTAGGCCTCCCGCAGATCAGGCACAACCGTCAGCTGCGCATCGGGCGCCGCCCTCTGGACGATCGCGCGGGTAACCTGGGCCGCGGCGGCGTCGGCATCAACAATCAGAATATGGGCTGGCATGATCTACCTCAGTATGACGGGAGGCCCCGACGGTCACCGTAGTACGAATCATAGCCCGCCCTCCGCCCGTCGTGCGGAAGTTTCCCGTAACGAGGCGTGGCGCTCTCGCTACTGCGTTACCCCGCCAGCCCGGGCAGCCAGCGCGCCTGCTCCGCCAGCATCTCATCGACCATGGCGTGGATCTGCGGCAGGGTGCAGACGGCAGCGGTGAGCGGGTCGAGCATCACCGCGTGGTGTACCGCCTCCCGGCTGCCCCGCAGCGCCGCCTCGACGATCAGCTCCTGCACATTGATGTTGGTCCGGTTCAGCGCCGCCAGTTGCGGTGGATAGTCCTCCACCCGCGTCGGCTGGATGCCGTTGCCGTCCACCAGGCAGGGCACTTCCACGCAGCAGCCCGCCGGCAGGCCGGGGATCAGGTCGCGGTTCGCCACGTTGCCGTTGATGCGCGCCGGCCGGTTCGTCTCGATCGCCTCGATGATCAGCGAGCCGTACTCGTGGCTGCGCACCATCGGCGGCTGCTTGCTGCCGGCGATCAGCGCCGCGTAGTCCTGCTGCGCCAGCTCCTGCCGCGCGATGCAGTGGCGCAGGTAGCCGCCGGTGCGCCCGAAGTCGAACCAGGCGTCCCGCTCATTCGTGAAGCGCGGCACCAGCTCCTCGTCCACCATCTTGGCGCTCTTGCGGAAGTAGGGCACGTACTCGCTGGCGTGGCCGCTCGACTCGGTCACGAAGTAGCCGAAGTGCTCCATCAGCTCAACCCGCACCGGCTCGCTACCGTAGATCTCCGGGCGCCGCGCGGCCTCGCGGATGCGCGGGTAGAGATCCTCGTCGCCGCGGCGGAACTCCAGGAAGAAGGCCTGGTGGTTGATGCCAGCGCAGCGGAACACTACCTCGTCGTAGGGCACATCGACCCAGCGGGCGAGCATCTCGCTGGTGCCCTGGACGCTGTGGCAGAGCCCGACATGGGGCCGCCCCGTGGCCCGATCGTAGGCCCAACAGTTGGCCGCCATCGGGTTGACGTAGTTCAGCAGCAGGGCGTCGGGGGCCAGCTCGTCCAGCTCGCGCCCCAACTCGATCAGCACGGGGATGGTGCGCAGGGCGCGGAACACCCCGCCAGGGCCGAGGGTGTCGCCCACGCACTGCTCCACGCCGTAGCGCCGGGGCGTCTCGATATCGAGGGCGTAGGCCTCAAGGCCGCCCTGCTGGAAGGTTGTGATCACATAGTCAGCCCCGCGCACCGCCTCGCGCCGGTCGGTGCTGGCCTCCACACGGGCCTTCAGCCCGCGGGCGTCGATCAGGGCCTGCACGAGGGCACGGGCCTGCACCAGCCGCCCGGCGTCGATGTCCATGAGGCTGATCGTGCTCTCCTGCAGGGCCGGGGTGAGCAGGATATCGCTGCACAGGTTGCGGGTGAACACGACGCTGCCGGCCCCGATAAGGCTGATCTTGGGCATGGGGTTGTTGTCCTCTCGGTTGCGCTGCCTGCGAAGGATGGGAAACGTTACCATCGGGGACGCGGGCTGTCAACGGCACCGTCTGATACAATGCCCACCGTTGCGAGCCGTTATTGCGGGAGGAAACGTGCGCATCCTCTTCACCTTCGCAGGGGGCAGCGGCCACCTCGAGCCCCTCGTCCCGATCGCCCGCGCCGCCGCTGCCGCCGGCCACGAGGTAGCCTTCGTGGGGCGCCCTTGGATGGCCCCGAAGGTCGAGGCGCTCGGCTTCCCAGCCTTCAACGCGGGGAGCGACGCCGGGCTCAAGCCAGTGCGGCGCCCGCTCGCCCCGGTGAATCTGGAGCAGGAGATCCGCAGCATCGGCCCGGCTTGGGGGCGGCGCATCGCCCGCGAGCGGGCCGGCGACCTGCTCCCCCTCTGCGGCTCCTGGCGTCCCGACCTGCTGGTCTGCGAGGAGGTAGATTTCGGCGCGATGGTAGTGGCCGAGCGGCTCAGCATCCCCCACGCCACTGTCATCGTGATCGCCGCCGGCGGCTTCATCAGGCCAGAGCACGTCGCCACGCCCCTCGACGAGGTGCGGGCCGAGCACGGCCTCCCGCCCGACCCCGCGCTGGCCGCCCTCGGCCGCTACCTCGTCCTCGCCCCCATCCCGCCCAGCTACCGCGACCCCGCCGACCCGCTGCCGCCCACGGCCCATCACATCCGCCCGCGCCCGCCCGGCGGCACGCCAGCAAGCTGGTCGCCCCCGCCCGGCGATAGGCCGCTCGTCTACTTCACCCTCGGCACCATCTTCAACGTCGAGGCCGGCGACCTCTACACGCGGGTGCTGGCCGGGCTGCGGGAACTGCCGATCAACGTTGTGGTGACCGTGGGGCGCGACCTCGACCCCGCCGAGCTGGGGCCGCAGCCGGCCAATATCAGGGTCGAGCGCTTCGTCCCCCAAGCGGAGATCCTGCCCCACTGCGCCGCCGTCGTCTCCCACGGCGGCTCGGGCAGTGTGATCGGCGCGTTGGCCCACGGGCTGCCGGCGCTGCTCATCCCCATGGGCGCCGACCAGCCGCTGAACGGAGCTCGCTGCGCCGCCCTCGGTGTGGCGCGCCTGCTCGACCCGCTGACGGCCACGCCGCAACAGGTGCGCGAGGCCGTCGCCGCTGTACTGGGGCAGCCGGCCTACCGCCGGACCGCCGAAAAGCTGCGGGACGAGATCGCCGCCCTGCCGGGACCCGAGAGCGCAGTCCCCCTGCTCGAACGCCTCGCAGCAGAGCGGCGCCCGCTCCTGGCCGCCGAAGGCCTGTAGAAAACACAAAACTGATACCTGCGGCATTTGACAGTTTCGCCGCAAAAATCCGGCACTGCCGTGGAGCAGGTACTGCTCCCCGCTATCAGGGAGCGGAAGGTCCGGCGCTGCCGTGGAGCGGGTACTGCTGCTCCCGCTCTCGGCGCCGAGGGGCATGCAGCGATGGCGTGTCGGCGCTGGCGGCTGTCGGGTTTGGGGGTTTCCAAAGGGGGCGAGGCCCCCTTGGCGGGGAGCGCGAGGGGCGGAGCCCGCTCGCATCCTCACCCACCGCGCAGGTGGTAGGGGCATGGGGCGGCGCCCCGCCGCCGGGGGCGCGGCAGCCGGCGCCAAGCGGGGCCGCCGCGCCCCCCTAACACTTTCTCAACGTTGACACCACATGGCCTCGCTGTTAGAATCCAGCGGATTTACGTAAGGCTTCTATCTATGCGGCGCGCCGCTTCCAGGCTTTGCGCCGAGGTTTTTGAACTGTGGATCCACGACTCGCCACTCTCTATCGCGCTGTTAGTGTCGGCCTGCTCGCTCTGCTGGGCGCCTGTGTCCCTGAGCCACCGCCGAGCGCGCTGCCCACCCTGCCAGCTGTGCTCGATATCACCCCCGCGCCGACCCTCGACATCGACGCCACCGCCACGGCCTTCGTGGCCGTGGTGCGCCCTTCGCCCACGGCTGCCGCACTTTACACTGTGCAGGCGGGCGACAACCTGAGCGACCTGGCGGAGCGCTTCGGCACCACTGTGGAGGAGTTGGTGGCCGCCAATGGCCTCACCGACCCCGACGCCCTGCAGCCAGGGCAGACGCTGATCATCCCCTCGCTGTTGCGCACGCCGGTGGTCGAGGCCTCCGCGGCGCCCGCGGGGGAGCCGGCAGAAACGCCTACTCCCACCCTGGCAACGCCGTAGCGGCTCCGCCAAAAGTCGGAGGATCGGGACAAAAATCGGCCTTGACAGGGGCCATGTCCTTCGGTATAGTACCGGTGTCGGAAATTTCACAACCAGGAATGCCGTCCAGGCACAAAGGAGGTGATGCCCATGAATGATAGTAAGCGTATGGGCGTCGCCGCTGGTGAGGCCCGCTAGGTCTTACCGAACCGGCGACCCCTTTTCTGAGAAGAAGCCCCTGCCATAGCAGGGGCTTTTTCACGTCTACACGACAATGTTGCGACGAACCACCTTGTTTTTCGGCGCGGCCCTGCTGCTGGCGCTGGCCCTCATGGCCGCTGCCTGGAACGCGCGCCGGCCGCTCGCCAACCCGCCCCAAGGCCCCGGCGACATCTACCTCGCTCTGGGCGACTCGCTCGCTTGGGGCGCCGGCCTCGACGACCCGGCCGCCCAGAGCTACCCGGCCTTGCTCCACGCGGCTATGGCCGCCGGGCAGCCGATCGAGTTGGCGAACCTGTCAGTCCCTGGCGAGACGAGCGGCTCGTTCGTGGCGCGGCAGCTGCCTCGCGCCCTGGAACTGCTTGCGGCGGCCCGGCGCGAGGGGCGCAGAGTGAGCCCAATCACGCTCGATATCGGCGGGAACGATCTACGGAGCGTGGAGCGGGCCGGCCCCGCCGAGCGCGAGGCGGTAGTGGCAGTCGCCCGCACGAATATCGCCGAGGCCCTCGATGCGCTCCGCTCCGCCGCCGGGCCCGACGCCGACCTCGCCATCATGACATATTATAATCCTTACGGCGGCGACGAGCGTCTCGAGGGCAGCGACGCCTATTGGGTGGAGCGGCTCAACGAGGCCATCCGCGAGGAGGCGGCGCGGCGCGGTGTGCTGGTTGCCGATGTCTACCCGGCCTTCGCGGGCGGGCGCTACTACACCCATACCTTTATCCTCTCGGGCGACATACATGCCAACGCCCAGGGCCACGCCTTGATCGCCGAGATCTTCTGGGAGGCCCTTGGGTACGAAGGTGAGACATCCCAATGACGGCGACGACGATCCGTGCGCTCAGCGTTGAGCCCCTCGACATCCCGCTCCACGCGCCCTTCGGTATCTCCGGCGGCGCCCAAGAGCTCGCCCGCAACCTGCTCGTCACGCTGGAGTTGGCAGACGGCACCCGCGGCTACGGCGAGGCCGCGCCCTTCCCCGCCTATAACGGCGAGACGCAGGCGAGCTCCCTGGCTGCCATCGAGGCGGTGCGGGACAGTGTGATAGGCGCCGATGTTCGCGAGTGGCGGCCGCTCGCCGCCCTGCTCCGGGAGCGGATCGGCGATGCCGGCGCGGCCCGCTGCGCGATCGAGACGGCCGTCCTCGATGCCTTCGCCAAGCAGGCCGGCCTGCCACTCTACGCCTTCTTCGGCGGCGCGGGGCGCAGCCTGGAGACGGACATGACGATCACGACGGGGGGCGTGGAGGAGGCCGGCCCGGCCGCGCTCGCCATCCTCGACCGGGGCATCAGCACGATCAAAGTGAAGATCGGCGGGGGCGACCTGGCCCACGACCTGGCGCGCCTGATCGCGATCCACGCTGTGGCCCCCGATGCGCCCCTGATCCTCGACGGCAACGGTGCCATGCGGGCCGAAACGGCGCTGGAGCTTGTGGGCGCCCTGCATATGCAGAATATTCGGCCGGCGCTGCTGGAGCAGCCCGTGCCAGCCGATGATTGGGAGGGCCTGGCCCAACTCGTGCGCTGGGGCGGTGTGGCCGTAGCCGCCGATGAGACGGCCACGAGCGCTGCCGCTGTGCTCCGAATCGCGGCGGAGCGCGCGGCCGATGTAGTGAACATCAAGCTGATGAAGTGCGGTGTAGTCGAGGCCCTCGATATCGCCGCCGTCTGCCGCGCCGCCGGCCTGCGCCTGATGATCGGCGGCAATGTCGAGTCGATCCTCGCGATGACGATGTCGGCCCACTTCGCCGCCGGCCTCGGCGGCTTCGAGTTCGTCGATCTCGACACTCCCATGTTTATGGCCGAGAACCCCTTCACCGGCGGCTTCGCGCAGCATGGCGCCCGGCTCGACCTCAGCCATATTCAGGCGGGGCACGGTGTAACGCCGAAGTAGGAGACAGGGCAGCAGGATCAGCGCTTCGCGGGCCAGGGGCTGTATCCAGTATCCAGTCTCAAGCATCCTGCCTTGTGCATTCTTGCTCTAGCAGGATGTAACTGTTGGCGCTATACTGAAGCCCGAATGTGAGCATAAATCCGCAGCGTGGCCACCTGGCGCCATTGAAGGCGCTGAGTGGCCTTTGTGTTCTCTGGAGAAGCTATGACGACCCGCATCCTGATCGCTGATGACGAGCCGCTGATCCGTATGAACCTGCGGGAGACGCTGCAAGAGCAAGGCTACCTGGTCGTTGGCGAGGCCGGCGATGGCCAGAGCGCTGTGAACCTCACCCGGCAGCTGCGCCCCGATCTGGTGCTGCTCGATGTGAAGCTCCCCAAGCTGGACGGGATCGCCGCCGCCAGCCAGATCACCGCCGAGCTGATCGCTCCTGTGCTGCTGCTCACTGCCTACAGCTCTCGCGAACTTGTGGAGGCTGCCCGCGCCGCCGGAGTGCGCGGCTACCTGGTGAAGCCGGTGCGCGACGCCGAGCTGATGCCGCTGATCGAGGTGACGATGGCCCGTTGGGCCGAGGATGCCGGGCGTCGCCGTGAGTTGGCCCAGCTCAAGCAGCGCCTGGAGACGCGCAAGCTGGTGGATCGCGCGAAGGGTTACCTGATGGACCAGCAGGGGCTCACCGAGGCCCAGGCCTTCCGTAAGATCCAGCAGTTGGCCATGAACAGCCGCAAGACGATGAACGAGGTGGCCCAGGCCATCCTGCTGGCCCAGCAGATCGCGTCGTAACCGGCTGCCTTTCGGCATTGATGGCGTGGTGTCGAGACGCCCTCACCCCCCCACCCCTAAACCCTGAGCGGGAAAAGGGGCCGGGGAATGAGGGCTTGGCGGTCAGCCTCACGCCGGGCTTGAGCCAAATAGAACCACCAATGTCGCTCGGAGCGTAAGGCCGAAGCATTCGCCCCGGACGGCGCCTGTGCCACGCGAGCGACTTGGGGCGAATACTTCGGCCCTACGGGCTTATTGAGCTGCCATCGGGGCGCGCAGCTTGAAGGGCTTAGGGTCGTTCGGGTCGGGGCCAGGGTCAATCGGGCCGGGCCCCGGATCAGGGTCGGGATCGTCCTCGCCGAGATCCAGGCCCACCAGCAGCGGGTCGTGGTCGGTGGAGCGATAGGCGTTCGGCTCGTAGAGGGCATCCTGCGGCGCCTGCTTGAAGCTGGTGTCGTAGTCGAGGATATCGGGCTCGTCGGCGTTGATGTGCAGCTCGTTGGCGCCCGTCACCTGAGGGAGCAGGCTCGCGCTCGCCAAGGCGTGGTCGAGGTAGCCGAGCTGGGCGTCGAAGAGGTAGGAGTAGGCGTAGAAGCCCTGGTAGCGGAAGATCAGGTTGGTGTAGTCGTCGTCGGTGCCGAGCGTGTCGTCGGGGCCGGCGAGGATGGCGTCGATCGGGTCCTCCCGCGCGTAGGCGTTCAGGTCGCCGATGATCAGGAAGTCGGGGTCGCCGCTCCCCGTCGGGTCGGTCGCCAGCCAGTCCACCAGGGCCCGGGCGGCCTCGGTGCGGGTGAGGTTGCAGTTGCCCTGACCGTCGCCGGTGTCGGGGTCGTTCACATCCTCGCAGTCGGAGCCCTTCGACTTGAGGTGGGCCACCGCCACGGTGAATAGCTCGCCGCTGGAGACCTCAGTGAAGGTCTGGGCGAGCACGGGGCGGTTCTTGTCGTCGAGGAAGCGCTCGTCCACGGCGCTGGTGAGCAGCTGGAAGTCGCCCGTGGGCGTGACCTTCGCCGGCTTGTAGATGAAGCCGACGCGGATGGCGTCGGTGCCGATCACGCCGGTGTCGATGGACGCGTAGGTGCCGGCGCCGAGGGCGGCGTTCAGGCCGGCGGCCAGATCGGCGGCGGGGTCCACGCCAGGGGTGTTCTCGATCTCGATCAGCCCGAGCACGTCGGGGTTGAGCAGCTTGATGGCCTCGAGCAGCTTCGTCCGCTGGCGCTCGAACTCGTCGGGCTGATCGGCGTCGGCGCCGCGGCATTCCTGGTCCTGATTCGGCCCGCAGATGAAGACGCCGTCGTCGAGGGTGAGGAAGTAGTTGAGCGTGTTCATCGCGGCCACCCGCAGCGTGCCGCCCACGGGCTCAGGGGCGGTTGGGCGCGGGTTCTGCGCCTCGTAGACGCCGTAGTCTGTGGGCTGGATACGGTAGGTGCCGAATTGCTGTGTGAGGATGCCCTCAAGGCCGGTCACGGTGTCGCCGCCGCGGAAGAGGTTCTGCAGGGTGGCAGTGTTGGTGAAGGGTTGGCCGTTGGGGTGGATGGCCGGATTGGGGTTCTGGACGCTGCGCCCGTCGTCGATGATGATGCGGCGCCGCAGGTTCTCATCGGCCAGGGCAACGGCATCCGGGCCTGGCTCAACCAGGGCGGTGGGCTGGAAGAGGCGAGGGTGGAGCGGGCGCGGCAGGGCCAGGGTGAACTCGCCGAAGCGATCGAAGTTGAAGTACTCGCTGATCTGCAGTTCCTGGGGGAGCCGCACCAGCATGCCCTCGTAGCGCTCGAAGTCGGCGAGGCTCTCGACGGGCAGGGTTAGCTCCGTCGGCTCGATGGTTGTGGTGCCGATGCCGCAGTTGATCACGTTGGGGCTTGTGAGCTGGGTCTGGCTGGAGACGCCATCGGTGGGGAACTCGCTCGGGATGCCGGTGACCCGCACGGTGTCGCCGACGGCCACGCCATCAGGCAGGCCGGCGTTGCCCGTGAAGATGAAGAGGCCTTCAGAGGTGGCGTCGTTGTCGTCCTGGTCGGCCGGCTCCTCCTGTATGAAGAAGCCGCTCAGACCCGAGAAGAGCGCGGTGACCACACCCTGCACCGTGATGGGCGTGCTGTTGGGGAGAGGCGTGGTGGCGCCGGAACCTTGCACCTCGCTGATAGGCTTGATGGTCGCGTCGGCTGGACATGTCTCAGGGAGCACCGTGAAGTTGAGGACATAGTCGCTGAGCATCGGCGTCGGGGCGCCGTCCACATCAGCGATCTTGGTGGCGTCGAGCCTGACGGTGCAGGGCGTGTCGTAAGGCAGCAGTTCCACCGGGTCGAGCACGATCTGGGTGGCGCCTGGCGCCGTGACGGGCAGGCCGGTGTAGCTCACCGGCGGGCCGTCGCAGACGATCGAGGCTGCGTCGGGCGCGGCGGTGACCGGCTCGCTGAAGGTGAAGGTGATATTGGTGTCGGCCAGGGCAAGCCCGGAGTTGGCAGGGTCGGTGGCCTCGACAACCGGCGCCGGGTCGCCGACCGAACTGAAGACGCTGATGTTGTCCACGCCGACCCACTCATCGTCGGCGGCGGCGGCGCGGTTCGTGGTGATGATGCGCAGCTGCACTTGGGGCTGATTGTCCAGCGCTGGGATGCCGATATCGACCTCGATCTCACCGCCGGTTGTTGCGTCGAGCACAAAGGCGCCCGGCACGTTGATGAAGTTGCCGCTCTCGCCGAGGCGATACTGCAGCGCTACGGGCTGCTGCGCGTTACCCTCCGGGCCATTGATGTCGCGCAGTGTATAGCGGACCCTGATCTGGGAGAGGCCTGTGGTATTGACGTGGATCAGGAGGTGAGGCGCGTCGGCGGTCGGATCGCCGGCGATGGCGATCGTCGGATCGGCCAGGCTATCGAACTCGGCAACGCCGCCAGGCGCGAGCGTCGCGGCGTCGGCCTGCGCATCCACATCCAGGTCGGTGCCGGAGCCCGGCTCGAGCACCGTCTGCGGATCGACGCCTGTGGTATTGCCTGCCATCCCCTCGCCGCGGTAGGCGACGATGCCGGGCACGCCGCTCCAGTCGTCGTCGGTGGTGATCTGGTTGAGGTCCGACCAGTCCTGATTGAAGGGGAGAGGCTGGTATACGGTGTCGGCGCGGGCCGGCGGGGGCGCGGCGGGGATGGCGAGGGTGAGGGCGAGGAGCGAGACGATGACGATAAGCCGGCTGATAAGGGCGGTCGCAGATCGCACGGTGTGCCTCCTTTGGCTGGCCCGCGGGGCGGGGCCTCGCCACTGACAGTGTGCGGCAGCGCCATCAGCAGAGGTAAAGCGCAGGTTAAAACGGACTGCGTGGGCGGCATGGGATGAACGCCCGCAGACGCCGTTTTGATGGATCGGCGGCGGGGTCTGTGGTATCGTGAGCGGCGAGAGAAGCTGAGCTTAAGGAGTGTATCATGTCTGCCGCTGCCGCGCCGTGCCGCACGGGCCACGCCGTGATCCTTGCGGCGGGCGAGTCGAAGCGCACGCGCCCGCTCACCGCCGACCGGCCAAAGCCGCTGATCGTGCTGGCTGGCAAGCCGCTGCTGGCCCACATCCTCGACGAGCTGGTGGGGCTGGTGGAGCGGGCGACGCTGGTGGTGGGCTACAGGGCCGAGCAGATCGAGGCGGCGTTCGGCGCGGCCTACCGGGGCATCAGCCTGCGCTACGTGCGGCAGGCGCAGATGAATGGCACGGCGGGCGCGCTGCTGGCGGCGGCCCCGCTCGACGAGCCGTTCTTCCTGCTCTACGGCGACAACCTGATCGCCCGCGAGGATCTGCTTGGCGTGTGCGGGGCGCGCTACGGGATGGCCGGGCTGCGGGTGGCCGACGCCCGCGCCTTCGGCGTGCTGGAGGTGGTGGATGGCGCAGTGCGGCGGGTGATCGAGAAGCCGCCGGCGCCGCCGCCGGGCGCTCTGGTCAACCCCGGCATCTACCATCTCGACGGCGCGGTCTTCCCGCTGCTCGAGCAGATCAGGCCATCGCCGCGGGGCGAACTGGAGCTTACGGATCTGATCGGCGCCTTGGCGGTCGAGCACAGCGTACGGGCCCATGTCTGCACGGGCCATTGGGTGCCGGTGGGCACGCCTTGGGAGGCGCTGAGCGCCGCGCAGTTTCTGGCGGCGCGGCAGGGCGGCGCGCAGCTGCAGATCCATCCCGAGGCCCGGGTGCATCCGGAGGCGCGGATCGTGGGGCCGACGGCGATCGGGGCGGGGGCCGTGGTGGAGGCGGGCGCGCTGATCGAAGCCTCGGTGCTTGGCGCCGGGGCCGTGGTGGAGGCCGGGGCGACGGTGCGGGCGAGCTGGCTCGACGACGGCGCCCGCGTGGGAGCTGGAGCCGTGCTCGCCGCGCGAGCCTTCCCGGAGCTGCAACCCACCGCAGAGACCCGCGGCGCGCTGAGCCTCGAGCAGCTGATCACCCGCGGGGCGGTGCTGGGGCCAGGGGCGGTGGTTGAGGCAGGGGCGGTGGTGGAGGCAGGGAGTGTTGTGACAAGTTGACAGGGTGACAAGGTGACGCCTATCGGCACCGACAGGCGCTCACCCTGTCACCGGGTCACCTAGCGCGAGCGAAGCGAGGGCGATCACCTTGTCATGGAGCGAGCAGAGCGAGCGAGCAGGCGCTCACCACATCGCCCGAAGCAGCTCGAGCAGCTCCTCCTCGGTGGCGATGCGGGGATTGTTGAAGATGGCGGCCTCGACGATCGCCAGGCTGGCGAGCTCCGGCAGGGCCTCCTCGGGTACCTCGACGTCGCGTAGGCGCAGGGGGAGGCCGCAGTCGGCGGCGAGAGTGCGCACGGCGCTGATGCCGTCGGCGATCACCTCCTCGTCGCTGCGGCCGCCGATATTCACGCCCATGGCCCTGGCGATGCGCACGTAACGCTCCGGGACGATCGGGGCGTTGAACTGCATGCCGTAGGGGAGCACGATCGAGTTCAAGGTGCCGTGGTGCACCGGGTACTTGGCGCCGATGGCGTGGGAGATGGCGTGGACGACGCCGAGCAGACTGCTGGAGAAGGCGATGCCGGCCATACAGGAGGCGAGCAGCATCTGGCTGCGGGGCTCGGGGTTGTTGCCCTCCTGCACCGCGTCGCGCAGATTGTTGGCGATAATGTCGATCGCGGCGAGGGCCAGGCTGTCGCTAAAGGGGTTGTTCTCGGTGGAGACGTAGGTCTCGATCGCGTGGGAGAGGGCATCCATGCCGGTGGCCGCGGTGAGCCGAGGCGGCAGCGTGAGGGTGAGCTGCGGGTCGAGCACGGCCAGATCGGGCACGATGTAGCGGCTCACAATGCTGATCTTGCGGCCCTCGTCCTCGTCCTTGATCACCGCGATGGCGGTGACCTCGCTGCCGGTGCCGGCTGTGGTGGGCACGGCGATCATCGGCATGAGCCGTTCGCTGATAACGTTGTAGCCCTCGTAGTCGGGGATGCTGCCGCCGAGGGTGAGCACGATGCGCATGCCCTTGGCGGTGTCGATCGGGCTGCCGCCGCCGACGGCGATCAGGATGTCGGCCTGGGCTTCGCGGGCTGCCGCTGCCGCCTCAAGGACAGTGGTGAGGGAAGAGTTGGCCGGCACATCGTCGTAGACGCCTGCCACCACGACAGTGCCCTCCAGGCCGTTGAGCACCGGGGCGAGCAGGCCGGCGCCGACAACGCCTTTGTCGGCCACAATGAAGGCCCGTTGGGCGCCGAGATCGGCGACGATCTGGCCGAGCTCGCGGGCAAGGCCGACCTTATAGAGTACACGCGTCCCAAGCGTGAACTCGAAAAACTCCTGCATGGAACCTGTCCTTTTGGCTCAGCGCGTCATGCCGTGATCTCATTATACGGGCGCTGTGAAGAGGGGAACTCCGTACGGCTTCTAACATTGGTCTAATTGCACGGGGAGGGAGCTTCGGGTACAATACTGCGCAGAGTTGGTACCCGATGGAGGAGCCATGCCTACCTACGTCTATGCCTGTGATGCCTGCGGTAAGCAGTTTGAGCAGTTTCAGAGTTTTAAGGATGACCCGCTGACAGTCTGTCGCTGCGGCGTTGAGGGAAAGGTGCGCCGGGTGATTCAGCCAGCCGGCGTCGTCTTCAAAGGCTCAGGCTGGTATATCAATGATAGCCGCGGCACGAGCAGCAGCAGCGTGGGCGGCGAGGGCGGCAAGGCCGAGAAGGCCGAGGCGAAGGCCGAGTCGAGCGAGAAGAGCACAAAGAGTGAGCCCTCGTCCTCCAGCAGCAGCGCGTAGCAATCGTCCCGCTCTTATGGGCCGGCCCGGCGCGGCCGCGACGGCCCCAACCTCCCGCGCCGGGTGCATCTGTAGCTAGGGGCGTCGCTATATGCGACGCCCCTAAGCGCGTTTCCACCCTACAGCCTTACTCAGCGGGAGGTTTGTTATGGCGCTCTTTAACGCCCTGCGCGTGCTTCGCGACGACGTGCGGGCGATCTTTCGCAATGACCCGGCGGCGCGCACCTTGCCCGAGGTGTTGCTCTATCCCGGCCTGCACGCGATCCTGTTCCACCGCTTCGCCCACGCCCTCCACCGGCGGGGCGTGCCCTTCTTCCCCCGCCTGATCTCGCAGATCTCGCGCTTCCTCACCGGCATCGAGATCCATCCCGGCGCGAAGATCGGCCGCGGCTTCTTCATCGACCACGGGATGGGCGTGGTGATCGGCGAGACGGCCGAGATCGGCGATTGGGTGATGCTCTACCAGGGCGTTACCCTCGGCGGCACCGGCAAGCAGAAAGGCAAACGCCACCCCACTCTCGAAGATGAGGTTGTGATCGGGGTAGGCGCGATCGTGCTCGGCGACATCACGATCGGCAAAGGCGCCCGCGTGGGCGGCGGCGCCGTGGTGGTGAAGGACGTGCCGCCCCACTCGACGGCTGTGGGCGTGCCGGCCCGCGTGGTCGCCACCCGCGACCCGCGCACTGGCGTGTCGCGCCGGGTTGAGGAGCTGCCCGACCCCGAGGGCGAGATGCTGCGCGGCCTGCGGGACAAGGTGCTCGAGCTGGAGGCCCGCCTGGCCGACATCGAGATAGCCACCGAGACTCATCACGAGGAGCATCACCTCAAGTACGACGCCCTCCCTCCCAGCCTCTGGCGCATCCTCGACGAGTACGACGACCGCCGCAATGGCCGGAATGAGGAGTATAATCTCGGCGCAGGGATCTGATAATGCAATGTGCAAAGTGCAAAATGCAAAGGGAGCGGGGGTGATGTTGCATTTTGCATTTTCCATTTTGAATTGACTATGGGCATCCAGATCTACAACACGCTGACGCGCAGGGTGGAGCCGTTCGAGACGCTGGAGCCGGGCGTGGTGCGGATGTATGTCTGCGGGGTGACGCCCTACGACGACGCCCATATCGGCCACGCCATGTCGGCGATCGTCTTCGATGTGATCCGCCGCTACCTGGAGTTCCGCGGCTACGAGGTGCGCCATATCGTCAACTTCACCGATGTTGACGACAAGGTGATCGCCCGCGCCGAGCAGATCGGGCGCGATCCGCTGGAGCTCTCGAGCTCCCTCGCCGATGAGTTCCTCAGCCAGCTGCAGGCGCTCAATGTGAAGCCGGCCACCGCCTACCCCCGCGTCACCCAGACCATCCCGGAGATCGTGAGCTTTATCCAGGGCCTGGTCGAGAATGAGCACGCCTACTACGCCGACGGCGACGTCTACTTCCGCGTCGCCAGCGACGAAGATTACGGCAAGCTCTCGGGCCGCTCGCTGAGCGAGATGCTGGCCGGCACGCGCTTCGAGGTGGACCCGCGGAAGGAGTCGCCCGCCGACTTCGCCCTCTGGAAGGCCGCCAAGGAGGGCGAGCCCTCCTGGCCGAGCCCGTGGGGCCCCGGCCGGCCGGGCTGGCACATCGAGTGCTCGGCGATGAGCGTGAAGCATCTCGGCGAGCAGATCGATATCCACGGCGGCGGCAACGACCTGATCTTCCCGCACCACGAGAATGAGATTGCCCAGAGCGAGAGCCTGACGGGCAAGCCGTTCGCCCGCTATTGGGTGCACAACGGCATGCTGCAGCTGGTGAACCCGCAGACCCGCGAGGTCGAGAAGATGTCGAAGTCGCTCGGCAACGTGGTGACGGTCGCCAGCTTCCTGGAGCAGTACGACGCCGATGTCTTCCGCCTGATCGTGCTCAGCAGCTACTACCGCAGCCCGCTCACCTACAACGCTGAGATCGCCGCCGACAACGCCCGCAAGCTGGAGCGCCTGCTCGGCGCGCTGCAGCCCGCCATTGGCTCCCAGGAGACGGGGCCGGCCGTCGAGGCGTTGGCCAAGGCCGTCGAGAACACCCGCGAGAGCTTCGTGGCGGCGATGGACAACGACTTCAACACGGCCGGGGCGCTGGCCGCGCTCTTCGAGCTGGTGCGGGCGATCAACAGTGCCCGCGACGCCGGCGTGGGCGGCGCGCCGTTCGCGGCGGCCCAAGCTGCGCTGAAGGAGCTGGCTGGTGTGCTCGGGCTGCGCCTCAACCCTCAGGCCCGGAGCAAGGGGCAGGATATCGCCCCCTTCGTGGAGCTGCTGATCGAGGTGCGGGCCGAGCTGCGCAAGGCGAAGCAGTTCGCCCTCGCCGACATGGTCCGCAGCCGCCTCGGTGAGCTCGGCGTGACGCTTGAGGATGGGCCGCAGGGCACGAGGTGGAAGCTGTGACCTGGCTGGAGCTCAGCGTAGAGGTTGACAACGAGGCGGTCGAGGCGGTCTCCGAGCTGCTGGCCCGCTACGGGTACAACGGCGGCGTGGTGGTGGAGCCGGCGTGGACGCCGGGCGATGAGGGGCCGGAGTTTACCTACGACACGAGCCGGCCCACGGTGCTGCGCACCTACCTGCCGTTGGACGAGCGGGCCGAGGAGGTGCGGCAGCAGATCGAGCAGGCGCTCTGGCACCTGGGGCAGATGCGGCCGGTGGGTGTGCTGCAGGCGCGCACGCTGCAGGAGGAGGATTGGGCGAACGCCTGGAAGCAGCACTATCGCGTGCTGCGGATCGGCGAGCGGACGGTGGTGGTGCCCTCGTGGCTGGAGTACGACGCCGCGCCCGATGATGTGGTGCTGCAGCTCGATCCCGGCATGGCCTTCGGCACGGGCCTGCACCCCACCACGCAGCTCTGCCTGCGATTGCTGGAGCGCTATGTGCGGCCCGGCCAGCGGGCGCTCGATCTCGGCACCGGCAGCGGCATCCTGGCGATCGCCGCGGCGAAGCTCGGGGCCGGCCAGGTGCTCGCCCTCGACAACGACCCTGTGGCGGTGGAGGTGGCGGCCGAGAATGTGGAGCGTAACGGGGTGGCCGGGCTGGTGCAGGCCGCCGAGGGCAGCCTCGGCGCGGGCAACGCGATGGGCCACTGGCTCAGCGGGGATTTTGGCGATCCGGACGACCGACGACGGACGACTGACGACCGTCCCGCCTCGGCGGTTGGATCCTTCGACCTGATCGCCGCCAACCTGATCGCCAAGGTGCTGGTGATCCTCGCGCAAGATCTGGCCGCCGCGCTGGCGCCAGGCGGCATCCTCGTGAGCAGTGGGATCATCAATACCAAGGAGGCCGAGGTGAGCGAGGCGCTCGCGGCGGCCGGGCTGCGGCAGCTCGAGCGCCTCGACGAGGGCGAGTGGGTCGCGCTGGTGCACACGCGGTAGGCGCAACAGCTTCCGGGAGCTTTCAGCTCCCGGAAGCTCAATGTAAGCTCACAGACGCACCCGCCCGAGGGCCTGCTCCACAACGTAGGCGGCCCGCAGGAGCGTGTGCTCGTCCCAGGGTGCCGCCACCAGCTGGGCTGCCAGCGGAAGGCCGGCGGCGCTTAGCCCCACCGGGATGCTCACGGCGGGCCAGCCGAGGCAGTTGAACGGTCCGGTGAAGAAGGTTGGCGTAGGAGTGCCGAGCTCCGGCGCTATATCGGGCACGCAGGGCAGCGCCAGCAGGTCGATCTGCTCGAAGAGCGCCGCACAGCGACGGCGCAGCTGGGCGCGGGCCTGCTGGGCGCGGACGAAGGCGCCGCTCTCGTAGATGAAGGCCGAGAGCACACGCTGCCGCATGAACGGGCCGTAGTCGTTCAGGCGCGTGCGCAGCCAGGGCAGATGCAGGGCGCCGGCCTCCATCGCGATCAGGGCGCCGTTCAGCAGGCGGAGCGACTCGATCTCCGGCACGTCCAGCTCGATCACCGTGGCGCCCGTTGCCTCGAGCGCGCGGGCGGCCTGCCGTGTGCCGTCGATAACAGCGTCGCTGGCGAGTTGGCGGCCCGTGCCATCGTCGCGGAGCAGGCCCACCCGCAGCCCGGCGACGCCGGCTGTGATCCCGGCGGCCTTGAACTCGGGCGCCGGCCGCAGCGTGCGGGTGTCGCGGGGGTCGGGGCCGGCGATCGCCTCGAGCAGCGCGGCGGCGTCGGCGACGCTGCGGGCCAGTGGGCCAGGGTGGTCGAGCGACCAGGAGAGGGTGACGGCGCCGGCCAGGCTGGCCCGTCCGAAGGTTGGCTTGAGGCCGACGAGGCCGCAGTGGGCGGCGGGGATGCGGATGGAGCCGCCGGTGTCGGTTCCGAGCGCGCCGTACGCCAGCCCCGCCGCCACGGCCGCCCCGGAGCCGCCGGACGAGCCGCCGGGGTTGCGGTCGGTGGCCCACGGGTTGCGGACCGGGCCGTGGTGCGGGTTGACGCTCGTCACCCCGTAGGCGAACTCGTGCAGGTTCGTGGCGCCGAGGATGATCGCCCCGGCCGCCTCGAGGCGCGCCACGACCGTCGCGTTCTCCGGCGCCCGCTCGACCACG
>DAOUGF010000080.1:0-5802 GCA_034429295.1 Chloroflexaceae bacterium | reverse complement strand
CGGACCACCCCCAAGCCAGAGGGCGTACCGTGCCGCCACTTAGCGGCGTACCCGACTCATTGTCGGGCTGAGCCATCCGCCTCGGTCGGTGGCAAATCGACGGCCGGGGTGGTGTGCATGCATCGGTTGTGCCGCCCGCTTCCTCACACCGGAGTCAGGAAAGCTTGGCGGTGGCACGCCGGAATGGGCAGGGCGCAACCAGCAGGCGAGGGTTACCGCGCTTGGCCAAGGCTCAAGCCCGACGATGGGATGAGGTAGCAGATCAGCGGTGGCACGGCACTGGCTTCCGACTTGGGGTCCAAGGGCGAGGCCCCTGGCGCGGGGGGTGTCGGGGGCGCGCGTGCGCCCCCTGACAAATCAAGCGGGGCGTGGGGCAGCGCCCCACCGGGCGCGCCGCCGCCCGGCGCTATTCGCAGCTCACGCCGCGGGCGATGTAGTACTCCTGCACAACCCTACCCTGCACGGCTGCCTCCAAGTCGGGCCGTTCGCTGAGGATGCCCAACTCCTGAAGCAGGGCCGCCTCAGCCGCCCAGAGCTCAGGGTCGCTGAGGCCGAGGCAGCGGGCGCCGGGCCCGTAGCGCAGCAGCTTGATCGTCTCTTCCGCCTCGAAGGTCAGCTGCCCTCGCTCCAACTCGGGATTATAGGCGAGGATAAGCTCGACCGCCTCGTCGGGGTTCTCGACGGCGAACTCCCAGCCCCGCAAGGTGGCCTCCACGAAGGCCCGCACCGTGCGTGGGTTCTCGCGAGCGAACGCCTCGGTGGTGAAGAGCACATCCCCCATGAGCTGCACGCCGTAGTCGCGGGCCAGGATCAGCCTGATTTCCGCGCCCTCGCGGCGGGCTGTGTTTGGCTGGTCGGTGGCATAGACAGGCCAGACGTCGGCGCGGCGCTCGAGAAAGGGCGCCAGGCTGAAGTCGCCCGGGATCTCGTTGATGCTCGCCCGATCGACGCCTGTGGCGGCGAGCAGCGCTCGATACTCCGTCTCCACATTGTCCCCGTAGAACATGCCCACCGTGTGGCCGGGGAAGTCCTGGGGGCCCATGATGCCCGAGTCGCTGTGGACCATGAATGCCACGGGGCTGGCCTGGAACCAGGTGGCGAGGGCGGTGACGGGGATTCCCTGCTCGCGGGCGATCAGCACTGTGTCGGCGCCGGTCGAGCCGAAGGTATCGCTGCCCGCCGCCACGAGTGGCAGGCTCACGAGATCGGGGCTGCCGGGGTTGATCGTCACATCGAGCCCGGCCTCCTCGTAGTAGCCCTTCTCCTTAGCGATGATGTAGCCGGCGAACTGAAATTGGGGGAACCACTGCAGGCGCATGCTCACCTGCCGCACCTCGGGGCCGTCGGCGTCGGCGGCGGGCGCGGCGGCGCAGGCCGCGAGCAGGGCTATCAGAAGCAAGATGCTGGCTTGGCGCATAGCGGTTCAGGAATATGATAGGCAACTCCAGCGCATCACGCTCACTAGTGCAATGTCAGGCGGCCTTTTGGCCATGCCGCCTGCCCTCTGGCTGTGTGAGGCTCTCGCTGTACGGACTATCGACTACGGACTACGCTGTACGGGCGCTAGAGCGGGCGGCGCCAGAAGACGATCGAGCGCTCGACGGCGGCGATCAGCCCATGGAGCCCGAGGCTGATGGCGGCGGCGAGGGCGACAGCGGCGAACACCCGGTCGGTGCGCAGGTGATAGGTTGCGACGCTCGCCACAAAGCCGAGGCCGCGCCCTGCGCCCGCCAGCTCGCTGACGATGGCGCCGACGACGGCCAGCGCGGCGGCGACCTTGAGCCCTGCAAAGAAGCTCGGCAGCGCGGCCGGGGTGCGCAGGTAGCGCAGAACCTGGGCGCGGCTTGCACCCCAAGCCCGCATCAGATCCAACTGCTCGGGCCGCACGTCCCGCAGGCCGCGGGTGGTGGCCACCAGCACGGGGAAGAAGGCGAAGAGCGCGGCCATCGCCGCCCGGGGCGCCAGCCCGTCGCCTAACCAGATCGTGAGCAGCGGAGCGAGCGCGGCGGCCGGTATGGCCTGCGTGACGAGCACCCAGGGGTAGAGAGCGTCCTCTAGGAGCCGCGCGTGCACAAAGACCACGGCGAGCAGCACGCCCGCGATCGCCCCGGCGGCCAGCCCGCTCACGGCGGCGGCGGCGGTGGCCCCGGCGTGGCCCAACAGCCCGGCGCTTGGGTCGAGCAATTGGAGGATCACCCGGGAGGGCGGCGGCAGCAGGTAGGCTGGCACGCCCAGGGCAGGCAGGCCCCACTCGAGCGTGGCCAGTGCAAAAAGCATTAGCGCGAGGGCGGCGAAGAAGCGGCGGGCTTGGGGCCTCAGCCCCTCCGCCTCGCCTCCTGCAGTCCGCACCTCGCGGCGCAGTGCGGTGTGCGACATAGGGCTATCGTACCACAGCTGTTCCCGCGTACTCGCGACAGGGTGACCGCCCTCGCTGCGCAGAGGCTTCGCCTCGTCTTGCGACCCGGGCTAGGGGACAAGGGGACACCTGACGGTGCCATTAGGTACCTCCTTGTCCCCTTGTCCCCCGTCCCCCTGTCACCTTGTCACCCCGTCACCCATCCCGTCGGCGAATAGTACGGATAGTGCCGCCCGGCTCGACGGCGATCAGATGGCCGCGCCAGACGATTCTTTGGGGCGCGAGTAGCGCGGCGATCGCCTGGGCCGGCAGGGCGAGCTGCACGACCGGCACGAGCCATGCCCAGCGGGCCGGCGTGGCGCCACCGAGGTAGGCGCGGTTCAGGTAGGCTACGGCGGCATTGCTTGCGGCGAGGTAGGTGAGGCCGAGTGCGCGCGGGAGTCCTGGGGCCGCCGTTGCGGCCAGGGCCAGCCAGGGGGCGAAGAGCGGCAGCAGGGCGAGGCCGTAGAAGCGGGCGAGCTCTCGCGGCCGCAGGTGGCGCATCAGCGACTCGCGGGGGAAGACGAGCCAGCGCTGGATGAGCCGGGCATACTGGGCGGGCCCCGCCGTGCTCGTGCTGATCCCGTGGCGCAGCGGTGTCTGCGCCAGCCGGTAGCTGTGGTCGCGGAAGCGCTGGGCCACGGCGAAATCGTCCGCGACGATCGGCTCGAGCCCCGCGAAGCTGCCCACTCGCGCCAGCGCCTCCCGGCGCACCGCGTAAAACATGCCGTTGATCGTCACCGGCTCGCCGCTCATCGCCACCGGTACATACGTCAGCAGGCTGTGGCTGTTCACGAAGCAGGCCACCAGGGCCGACCAGAGGCCGTCGAAGCTCACGTAGTACGGCAGGCCGAAGGCCAGGCCGACCTCCGGCCGCTCCAGGAAGGGCAGGCACTGCTCGAGCCCGTCGTCGGGGAGGCGGGTGTCGTCGTCGAGCACGCAGATGATCGCCCCCTTCGCCGCCCTTGCCCCGACGACCAGCTTGGCCGTCTTGGGGTTCACCATGGGGGCAGGTGGGGGCACTAGGAGCACGCGCACGTCGGCTATGGGGTGGCGGGCGATCAGCGCCGCGCAGACCCGCTGCGCCTCCTTGTCGTCCTCGTCCACCAGCCAGAGCCATTCCCGCGGGTAGCTCGAGCGGAAGCTGAGGCTGGCCTCCAGACTGGCCTCCAGCGTCGGGTCGCCGCTGAGGATCGGCTGTACGATGCTCACGCTGGGCCGCTCGCCGCTTGGCTGCGGCGCGGGCCGCCTGAAGAAGCGGATCACCGCGGCGAGCTTCCAGGCCCGCTCGCCGAGGGCCAGCAGCAGCAGGGCGATGATGATACGGCGGATCATAGCACCTCGAATCGGCCCCCGCGGCGCACCCGGATGCGCTGCCCGCGCCACTCCACTACGCTATCGCCCAGGCCCGCCACGATGATGTGCAGCGGCGTGACAAGGGCTGTCACGAGGAGCAGCGGCGCGCGCCGCCAGGGCATTCCGCCTCTGAGATGATACTTATTGACATAAGCATCAAAGGCGAGAAAGCTTCCCAGGCATGCGAGGGCGCCCGCAATGGCGGAGCGGCGCCGGCTGAGCAGGGCGAGCAGCGTGGCGGCCGGAGGGAACAGATTGCCAATGGAGCCGATGGCGGTCACCGCCCGCTCCCAAGCCGTGAGCTGAGGGAGCATCGTCTGGCGGGGGAGGATGAACCAGCGGCGCAGCTGGGCGTGGTAGGCGCGGGCCGAGGCCAGGCGGTTCTCCACATCATAGATCAGCGGCGTTTGGGCGCAGCGCAGGCCGTGGGCGCGCACGCGGCGGGCGAGCTCGTGGTCGTCGTCGATGCGGCCTGTCATTCCGGCGAGGCCGCCTACAGCATCGAACAGCTCGCGGCGCAGGGCGAAGCAGTGGCCCGTGATCGTGTAGGGCTCCGTGAGGAAGGTCAACGGCACATAGCTCGGCAGCGCCCACGTGTTCACGAAGAGGCTCATCAGGCTCGACCAGGGCGTCTCCCAAGCGGTGTAGTGGGCGAGCCCGAAGGCGGCGCCGGCCCCAGGAACGCCGAGGTGGCGCACCAGCGTCTGCAGCGCATCGGACGGCAGGCTCACGTCGTCGTCAACAAAGCAGAGCACCTCGCCTGTTGCGTGTGGCAAAGCCGCCTGCAGCTTGGCGATCTTCGAGGCGACGGCGCCGCTGTCGGGTGCCACGGTTAGCAGCGTCGCCTGCCAAGCGGGGTGGGCCGCCATCAGCTCGCGCACAACGGCTTGGCTCTCGCCATCGGCCAGATCGCAGATGATGAGCTGTTGAACAGGCGCGGGGTAGCTCAGGCTGGCGCGGCTCGCGAGGGCCGCCCGCAGGTCGTGCTCGGCCCGCGTCACCGGCTGGATGAGCGTCACCGACGGCCAGCGGGCGGGCGCGGGCGGTGGCGGGCGGCGGAAGAAGGCTCGCAGGGCGAGCAGCCGCAGGAGGCGGTCGAAGACGTAGAGAAGGGGAAAGACAGCGGCGAGGAACGAGAGGCCGGAGCGTCGCTCCCTGACCTCCGCTCGCCCTCTGTCTGCTGCCGGATGCTGACTGCTCACTTGTGCCTGCTCACCTCAGAAGATCAGCCCGGCCGCCCCGATCGATAGCCCCGCACCAGTGCCGAGGAGCAGCACCCGCCGGCCACGAGTGATGCGCCCGGCGGCGACGCTCTCGGCGAGCGCCAGGGGGATGGAGGCGGCGATGCAGTTGCCCCGCTCGGCCAGGTTGCTCACCACCTGCTCAGGGCGGAAGCCGTAGCGGCCGGTGAGCAGCGTTATCGCGTGGCCGCTGGCCTGGTGCGGCACCACGGCGTCGATCGTCTCCCGCTCCCAGCCGATACTGCTGAGGAAGCGATCCAGGAAGGGCCCGACGAGGCGCGCCGCCTTCTTGTAGACGGCGGTGCCGCTCATATGGAACATGTTGTCCTCGGGCGTCGTCGCCGGATCGTTCGGGTGGCGGAGCGTGCCGCCGCCGCGGATGGTGGTGAGGTCGGCGCCGCTGCTGAAGGTGGCGAACTGCGTGCCGACGACGGCGCTCCCCTCGCCGGCTAAGGTCGGGACGATCACAGCGGCCGCGGCGGCGTCGCCGAAGAGCACGGCGCTCTCCGGCTCGCGGGGGTTGAGGGAGGGGCCGGCCATCTCGCTGCTCACCACGAGTGCCGCGCGGTAGGCGCCAGCGGCGACGAGGTGGGCGGTCGTCTGCAGGGCGGCGAGGAAGCTCAGGCAAGTGGCGTTGACGTCGAAGCAGGCGCTCGCTCCGTCGGGCGCGCAGAGCTCCCGCTGCACGAGCGCGGCAGTACAAGGGATGGCCTGCTGGGGCGCGCTGGCCGCGGCGATGATCAGGTCCAGGTCGGCAGGCGTCAGCCCGGCGGCCTGCAGGGCGCGCCTGCCGGCCGCAGCTGCCATGGC
>DAOUGF010000079.1:0-2700 GCA_034429295.1 Chloroflexaceae bacterium | reverse complement strand
GAACCTCCGAAACCGGCGACCACCAGCGCCGAGGGAGCCATCGCTGCATGCCTCTCGGCGCCGAGAGCGGGCGATGCGTTCCCAGCGGGACGCCCGCCGCCGGGCAGGCCTCGCTCCCCGGCCCCTCTCCACCGTGCGCCGGCCGCCACCGAGGCCTACGGCTGCGCTGCTGCTGCGACAGGCCCCGCGAGCCGCTTGCCCAAAGCGATCAGCTGGCGGCCGCAGGCGTAGCGCACTTTCGCGAACAGCGAGGGGCCCTGCTGAGCGGCTGCGCGCAGCTGCCGCTCGACCTCCGCCCGCTCGATCAGCTCAGCGTGCTTGATCACGGTCTGCTCGTAGGCGCTGGGATGAAAGTGAAAGCTCATTGCGCTCCTCCTCATTGGGCCTGTCACTTCGTATTGCTGCCCCTAGTCTAGCCAGAGTTGGCCGCCAGGCCATCAGGAAAACTGCGCAATCAGATACGTATCTCGCGCCCCGATGCGTATGTATGGCTCTCCGAGCCCACCTGCCGACGCCCCTCTTGGAAGCGAAGCTGCCCGGCGCTGCTGTAGAGTTGGTACTGCCATACCCGCTCTCGGTGCCGAGGGGCATGCGCTGCCAGCCGTCTCACTCAGGAACGCAGTCGGCTTTGGGGTCCAGGGGCGAGGCCCTTGGCGCGGGGAGTGTCGGGGGGCGCGTGCGCCCCTGACAAACAAGCGGGGCGCGGGACGCCGGCTCCCGCCTCCCAATGGGGCGCGGGGCGCCACGGCCCGCTGACATTGCTCATGCCCTGAGGCTTGGCGCCACCCAGTTGACAGCGGCGCCCCCTTATCGTAGGCTTGGCGCTATGAGATAGCATCTTCCAAGCTGGCCCTCCCCATCATACGACAACCCTGCCCCGCGGACCGCCTGACATCCTCAGGCGGCATTTGGCGTTTCACGCGGAGCAGCACCAGCGAAAGGGTTGTCACATGATGGAAACGGAACCGCAGATCAGATACGAAGGCGGCGAGCGTTCCAAGCTTCTGCCGCTCAGCCGCAATCGTGACTACAGGCTGATCGTGCTCGCCGGCACGGTCTCAGCGCTCGGCAGCAAGGTCAGCCAGATCGCACTGCCGCTCCTGGCCTTGGGCCTCACCGACTCGCCGCTCTGGGCTGGCCTGCTCGCCGCCGCCCAGCAGCTTCCCTATCTTCTCCTCAGCCTGCCGGCCGGCGCATGGGTAGACAGGTTGCCACGGCGCCGCCTACTGATCGCCTGCGACCTGCTGCGCTGTCTGGCGCTCGGCAGCATTCCGCTTGCCTACCTGGCGGGGGCCTTGAGCATAGGGCAGTTGCTGATCGTCGTCTTCATCGCTGGCAGCTGCACCGTGCTCTTCGAGCTAGCCGACATGGCGGCGCTGCCCCATCTGGTGCATCCGGCGCAACTCGCGCAGGCGCGGTCGGTGAGCGAGGGGATCGAGGCGGGGGCGGCGGCCCTCGGCCCTGCGCTCGGCGGGCTGATCGTGGGCCTCGGCCGCAGCAGCGTGGGCGGCGCGGCCCTCGCCTACCTGCTCGACAGCCTCTCATACCTGGCCTCCGCCTGCGGGCTGCTCGGCGTCCGCCGGCCGCTGCAGGGCGCCCGTCCCACGACGCACCCGCCCCTCTGGGCCGCGGTGCGGGAAGGGCTGCGCTTTTTGTGGAGCCACGGGGCGCTGCGACGCCTGATGCTGCTGACCATGGTGGTGAACTTCCTTCAGGCGCCCCTCGGTCTCGGCGTCATCCTCGTGGCGCAGCGCCGCCTCGGCCTCGCCCCAGCCCAGATCGGGCTGATCTTCAGCCTGGCCGGCGGGGCGGCGGTGCTCGGCGCGCTCCTCGCCGCGCGCTTCCACCGGCCGGAGCGACTGTGGGCGATCGTCCTCGGCTCGCTCATGGCCTGGGCCGCCTCGGCGCTCGCCCTCGCCCTCGCAGGCAGCGCCCCGCTGCTCGCCGCCGGCTACGCCCTCACCCAACTCACCTGGCCGATCTACGCTGTGGCCGTAGTCTCCTACCGCCTCGAGACGACGCCTGAGGGGTTGCATGGCCGCGTGACCAGCGCCTTCCGCACGCTCTCCTACGGCGCGGAGCCGCTCGGGCTCGCCATCGGGGGCTGGGCCGTCGGCCTGACCGGAGCGCCCGCCCTCTTCGGGATCATCGCCGCGGGGTTGCTGCTGTGCGCGCTGTGGGCCGCCCGCCGGTAGCGGGCGGGCGTTGCCTCCCGCGCCAAGAGCGGGAGCATCAGTACCAGCGAGACGGCAGCGCCAAGCAGCTTTGCTCTTAAGATGTCAGGGGACGCGCGTCCGCCCCCGACAAAACAGCAGGGGCCGCTGCCCCCTGCAAACAGCGCCCGCATCGTGGTATGATGCCGTCGTTTTCGCCGCGGAGCAGAGAGAATGTATGGTCACTGAGGTACAGCGCCGCCCCGCCCGCACGGTGGACGAGGCGATCGAGCAGATCGGCGTAGGCCGCTTCCAGTGGCGCCTCCTATTCGTTAACGGGCTCGTCTGGGCCTCCGACGCCATGGAGGTCCTGATCATCGGCTTCGTGCTACCGGCCATCACTGCCCTCTGGGCGCTCACGCCCGCCCAAGCCGGCCTTGTGGGCGCCGCCACCTTCGCCGGCATGTTCGTCGGCGCGTGGGCTTGGGGCGCCGCCGCCGACCGCATCGGGCGCCGGCGGGTGTTTCTCCTCACCGTGCTGCTCGAT
>DAOUGF010000078.1:0-2753 GCA_034429295.1 Chloroflexaceae bacterium | reverse complement strand
TGCAGGAAGGAGAGCGTGCGCACGCGGCGCACCTTGTCGATCTCCAGCTCGAACAGCCGCTTGGTGGCGCTCTGCAGGCGGCGGTTCTCCGGGCGGGTGAGGCCCAGGCTCTTCACGAGCTCGATGTTGCGCAGCGACTCAGTCATCGAGCCGTAGAGCTTTGAGGTCTCGCGCACAATCGAGCGCTGGATGCTGCGGATGCGCTGGCTGAGCATGCCGGTGAGGCCGCCGAGCACGAGCACGCCGATCAGGAAGACCGGCACCAGCAGCCAGTTCTTGGTGAAAGCGTACCAAACGAGGAAGCTGAGACCGACCAGGGTCGAGAAGAGGATGTTCACCGCCGCGCCGATGAAGCGCTCGGTGTCGTTGCGCACCTTCTGCAGCAGCGAGACCGTCTCGCCGCTGCTGCGGGCCTCGTACTCAACATAGGAGAGCTGCAGCGTCTTGCGCAGGCCGTCGTTGAAAAGCTGCATGCCCACCGACTGCACCACGAACTGCTGCACGAAGCTCTGGAGCGTTTGGGCCAGCCGCGCGCCGATGGCGATGGCGACGGCGACCAGCAGCCAGAGCAGGGCGCCGCGCACCAGCTCCGCCTCGGGCAGACCGGCGGGGTTCAGCACGTACTGGTCGATGATGTGACCGAGGATCAGCGGATCGACCAGGCTCAAGATCTGGGCGGTGGCTGCCAGACCAAGGGCCAGAGCGATCCGCCAGGAGAGGGGGCGCAGGTATCGCCACAGAACACGCATGCAAGCCCTCCGGGACAAAGGGGCGGATCGATGATCGTATCTACAGTATGACACACTACCGGGCATCCACAACAGGCAGCACGGTTGCGCCGCTGATCGCTATGCTCAGCCATCCACACTGTTGTCACGAGTCCCCGTCCGGGCTGCTGATAATGGCATCTCGGACGGCGCCGGCCACGGCCTCGGGCTGATCGAGCGCCAGGTGATGGCTGCTCTGGGCGACGACAACCAAGCGGCTGTTAGTCGAGAGTTGCCGCTGCGCCTCCTGCGCGCCCCACTCCGCTGAGCGGGCAACGCTGCTGTCGGCGGCGAGCACGATGAGCGGCATGGCACCCAACGGCTTGGCGGCGCGCGGCCGCTCGGGCTCAACCGGCAGCCGAGCGTGCTAATCCTGGTCTATGGGCTTGTGGTGCTTATCAGTGCTCTGGTAGGATTTCACACAGGCTCCTCGAACAGGAAGCAACGTGATGGACAGGATCGTGATCATCGGCAATAGCGGCTCAGGCAAAACCCATCTTGGGCAACGCCTGAGCGACCGGTTCGGCCACCCGCTCATCCACCTCGACGAACTGTTCTGGGAGCCTGGCGGTTTCAGCATCAAGCGCCCAAAGGCGCTCGTGTTCGCCGACGTCGCTCGGCTTGCTGAGGGCGAGCGCTGGATCGTCGAGGGTGTGTTCGGCGAGCTTGCGCAGGAGTTCTGCCCCCGCGCCAACCACCTGATCTGGCTTGATCTGGATTGGACAACCTGCGAGCAAAGCCTGCTCCAGCGCGGCTCGCAAAGCGCGACGCAACAGGATCCGCAGGAGGCTGAGGCAAGTTTCGAGCGGCTGCTCGCCTGGGCGGCGGCGTACCCGCACCGCGACGGCCCCCGCTCGCAGCGTGGGCACCGGCTCATCTTCGAGCAGTTTCCAGGCGACAAGACGCGGCTCACCACTCGTACGGAGGTCGCTGACTTTGTGGCCCACCTAGCTGGCGGATAGGTAAGAGGTCTGGCAGTTCCACTCCACTGCCACTGCACTCTGGGAGGATGCCTGCGGCATTCGACAGCTTCGCCGCAGCAGGTCCGGCGCTGACAGAAGGTCCGGCGCTGACGTCGAGCGGATAGTACCTCTCCCGCTCTCGGCGCCGAAGGGCTTGCAGCGATGGCGTGTCGGCGCTGGCGGGCGTCGGCTTCGGGGGTTCCAAGGCGGCAGTCGCCCCCTTGGCGGGGAGCGCAAGGGGCAGAGCCCGCTCGCAAGCCCACCCATCGTGCAGGTAGTAGGGGCATGGGGCAGCGCCCCAACCAAGCCCAGAGACGATTTGATCTGAGACCACGTCAGGACACAGGCTCCGCCTCGGGGCCGATGTCGCCGGCGCCTCATCGGGCTATAATCCGAACACTGTTCGGAAATGCTGTTGGAGCGCGAAGGCGATGGAACAGCTGTCGCGACGCGAGCGCCACGAGGAGACCAAGCTCGCCATCCTCGCGGCCACGCGCGCCCTGATCATCGAGAAAGGCGTCGCCGGCCTGGCCCTGCGCGAGGTGGCGCGGCGCACCGGCTACAGCCCGGCCAGCCTCTACGAGTACTTCAGTGGCAAGGAGGATCTCGTCGCAGCGGTCGCCGCCGAGGCGCTGGAGCAGCTCGCCGTCGCCCTGCGCCAAGTTCCGCCGGAGTTGCCGCCGCGGCAGCGCCTGGTAGAGATCGGGATGGCCTACGTCGCCTTCGCTCACCGCCAGCCCGAGCAGTTCCTGCTGATCTTCGACCGGCTGCCTTCGGGCCGCTCCTCGCTGCGGCAGCAGCCGGCCGAGCGCTCGCCCTACCGCATCCTGCTCGACGGCGTGCAGGCAGCGCTCGACAGCGGGGCGATCCGCGCGCGGGAGGGCTATGGCTTGGAGGAGATCGCCTACGGCATTTGGGCGCTCGTCCATGGCATGGCCACGCTCCAGCAGACCCATCTGCGCCAGCACGATGCGAACTTCCCCGCCGTCGACCGGCGCGTGCTGGAGACCTTCATCAACGGCTT
>DAOUGF010000077.1:0-7949 GCA_034429295.1 Chloroflexaceae bacterium | reverse complement strand
ATGCTCGTGCGCCGCGCCGAGCTGCTCGTCTGCGACGACCTCTCCAGCGCGCTGGACGTGGAGACCGAGGCGCTGCTGTGGGAACGGCTGAGAGCCGAAGGAGCGCTGAAGGGAGGCTCCTCAGCTCCCACGATTCTCGCCGTCTCTCACCGGCCTGCGCTCCTGCGGCGGGCTGACCAGATCGTACTGCTGAAGGATGGGCGGGTTGAGGATGTGGGGCGCCTCGACGAGCTGCTGGCCCGCAGCGCGGAGATGCGCGGCCTCGTGCCTTGACACCCCCCCGGCGCGGTGGTACCGTGCAGATCCCGCTGCACTGAGCCTTGAGGCGGACAGCGATGCTTGAGTACCTCCGCGCCGGGACGTCCCTGCTGAGCCAGCCGGCCCGGCTGCTGCGCAGCTACCCCCGCGCCGCCCTTCAAGCGGACGCGCTGGCCGGGGTGACGGTGGGCCTCGTACTGCTGCCCCAAGCCCTGGCCTTTTCCCTGCTCGCAGGACTGCCGCCGCGCATGGGCCTCTACTCGGCAGTCGTGGCGGCGGTGGTGGGCGCGCTCTGGGGCTCGTCGAGCCATCTCAACACGGGGCCGACCAACACCGCGTCGATCATCACGCTCTCGGTGCTGCTGCCGGTGGCCGCGCCCGGCACCCCTGAGTTCGCGGCGGCCGCCGGCCTGATCGCCGTGATGGCCGGCGGGATCAGGCTGCTCATGGGCCTGGCCCGCCTCGGCATGCTGGTCAACTTCGTTTCGGATTCGGTGGCGGTGGGCTTCACCGCCGGCGCCGGTATCCTCATCCTCACCAACCAGATCGAGCCGCTGCTGCGGATCAACCTACCGCCCAGCGCTGGGCTGATCCAGACGCTCGTCGGCGCCGCCGGGCAGCTCGACGTGGCTCATCCGCCCTCGATGCTGCTCGGCGCCGTGACGATCGCCACGATCGTGCTCTGGCCCAGGGTGACGAAGCAGGTGCCCGCCGTGCTTGTCGGTGTGGGCGGGGCTGGCCTGCTGAGCTTCCTGCTCGGGTTGGAGCAGCGCGGCGTGGCGACGATCGGCGAACTGCCGGCCGGCCTGCCGCCGCTGGCTATGCTGCCGCTGCTCGACCTGGAGCTGATGGGGCAGTTGGCAAACGGCGCCCTGGCCCTTGCCATCATCGGGCTGGTGGAGGCGGTGGCGATCGCCAGAGCGGTGTCGGGCTACTCGCGACAACGCCTCGACAGCAACCAGGAGTTCGTCGGCCAGGGGCTCGCCAACATTGCCGCCGGTTTCTTCTCGGGCTACCCATGCAGCGGCTCGTTCAACCGCTCGGCTCTCAACTACCAGTCGGGCGGGAAGACGGCCGTGAGCAATATCATCGCGGGGGCGTTTGTGCTTGCCGCGACCTTCGTGCTCGCGCCATTCATCGCCCACCTGCCGCGGCCGGTGCTCGCCGGGGCCCTCGCCGTCACTGCCTGGAGCATGGTGGACGTAAAGACGATCCGCAGGATCTGGCGCGGCGCGCCGGGCGACGCCCTGATCATGGCGCTGACCCTGGTGGCCACGCTGCTGCTGCCGCTGCAGTTCGCCATCCTGATCGGCGTGCTGATGTCCCTCGGCTACTATCTGCTCCGCACCAGCACACCGCGGGTCGTCTCCGTGCTGCCAGACGATCAGTTCAAGCACTGGGGATATCACCCCGAGCGGCCCCAGTGCCCCCAACTGGCCGTGATCGATGTCCTCGGCGACCTCTACTTTGGCGCGGTGAACCACGTGGAGGAGGCGATCTACGACATTCTGGCGGCGACTCCCGGCCAGCGCTTTGTGCTCCTGCGGATGCACAGCGTCCAGCACATCGACATCAGCGGCATCCGTATGCTGGAGAATCTGCGCCGTATGTTGCGGGAGCGGGGCGGCGAGATCTACTTTGTGCGGGTGCGCGAGCCGGTGCAGGCCCGCATGCGCGCCACCGGCTTCTTCGGCCAGATCAGCCCCGAGCAGATCCTCGACGAGGACACGGCGATCGATACGCTCTTCTACCGCGTGATCGACCCGGCGGTCTGTATCTACGAGTGTGAGCGGCGGGCTTTCCTAGAATGTCACAGCCTGCCGAAGCGCACCGTCAACGACGGCGGCGCACCGCCCATCCCCCTGCTCCCCTTGGGCGCCACGCCCGTGCCCACGGTGGCGCCTCGCGAGCTTTGGGCTGAGCTACACGAGCCTTCGCCGCCGCTGGTGGTGGATGTGCGGGAGCCGCGGGAGTATCGCCTGGGCCACATCCCCGGCGCGGAGCTGTTGCCCCTCGGCCAGCTCTTCAACTCCCCGGCCACGCTGCCCCGCAACCGCCCGATCGTGCTGACCTGCCGCAGCGGCCGGCGCAGCGCCCGCGCCGCATCGATCCTGCGCGCCCAGGGCTACGACCAACTGCGCATCCTCGCAGGCGGCCTGCTCAGCTGGGAGGGCGCCAACCTGCTCACGGCGGTGGAGGTGTGAATGCGCCCCCGCGCCGGTTGGCTGCGCCCGCCGTCGCGGGGCGCTGTCGCCCCGCACCCCCGGTGGAACCCCGGGGCGTTGCCCCCACGCCCCCGCGGGCCTCGGGGCGTTGCCCCGTACCAGTACCACCTACGCGGTGGATGCGTTTGTGGGGCACTTGCCACGCCCCCCGTGGGATCTCGGGCCGATGCCCGATGCCAGTACCACCTACGCGGTGGGTGGAGATGCGAGCGGGCTCCGCCCCTCGCGCTCCCCGCCAAGGGGGCGGCTGCCCCCTTGGAACCCCCGAAGCCGGCGCTCGCCTCATTCCGCATGCCATCGCTGCATGCTCCTCTGCGCCGAGAGCGGGCGATGCGTTCCTCGCTCCACGCCCGTTGCCCCACAGCTTCGCTCCACACAGGCAGGCCCGGCGCTGGCATGGAGGTGGTACTGCCATTCCCGCTCTCAGCGCCGAGGGGCATGCGCCGCCGGGCGCCTCGGCGGGGAACGCCGTCGGATTTGGGGGTCCGGGGCGAGGCCCCCGGCGCGGGGAGTCCAGAGGGGCGGGCGTCCGCCCCTCTGGGCCGGGGTGCGGGGCGGCGGACGCAGTGGCGCGAAGCGCTTGCGCCCGCACGGGGCGTGGGGACGCCCCCACCGCCGGGGCGCTGGCGCCCACGATCAAGCCATTCCAAAGCGAGGAAGCGATGAGCGATCAACAACTGAGCCGAAACACAGGGCTCGACCTGGTGCGCGCCACGGAGGCGGCCGCCCTCGCCGCGGCCCGCTGGATGGGCCTCGGCCTGCGCCAGGAGGCCGACACAGCGGCGAGCGCCGCGATGGCAAAGGCGCTGGAGGCCGTGGCGATCGATGGGCGGATCGTGATCGGCGAGGAGGGCCGCCGCGGCCAGTTGGTGTCCTTGCGCACCGGCCGCGCCGTCGGCACCGGTCGCGGCGTGCCGGTGGATGTGGTGGTGGACGCGATCGACGGCCGCCGGCTGCTCGCCCAGGGCCGCCCCGGCGCGATCACGGTGGCCGGGGTGGCCGCCCGCGGCACGATGTGGTCGCCTAGCCCGGCGGCCTACCTCGACAAACTCGTCGTCAACCGCCAAGTGGCGCCCCACCTTGTGCCTGAGTGTATGGACGCGCCGGCCGCATGGACCCTCGCGCTGATCGCCCGCGCTAAGGGCAAAGCCGTGCGCGATCTGGTCGTCTTTGTGCTCGATCGTCCGCGCCACGCCGACCTGATCGATGAAATCCGCGCCGCCGGCGCCCGCGTGATGCTCGCCGACGACGGCGACATCTCCGGGGCTCTGCTGGCCGCCTCGCCCGACGGTCCGGTCGATGCGCTCATGGGCATTGGCGGCGCCGCCGAGGGCGTGACGGCGGCCTGCGGCGTAAAGTCGCTCGGCGGCGGCATGCTCGCCCGCCTCGCCCCCCAGAGCAACGAGGAGCGCGAGGCGATCGCAAAGGCTGGACTCGACACCAGACGCATCATCGGCCTCAACGATTTAGTGGCCAGCAACCAGATCTTCTTCGTCGCCACCGGGATCACCGACGGGCTGCTCCTCAAAGGCGTGCGCTACGAGGGCGACCGCGCCTCCACCAACTCGCTCATCCTGCGGAGCGAGACCCGCACCCGCCGCCTGATCTTCGCCGAGCACCTGCTCGATAAGTGAGAAAATGGAGGGAAGTCAGGGCGCCGGCGAAGGAGCCCGGGTGCTCATCGCGCAGCTCTGCCCGCTCACTTCTTGACAGATCGCCCGCCCCCGGCGTAGACTCCGGCCGGCTCCGATACGTCGCCACAATCGACTGTTAAGGACTCTCCGCCATGACACTCGAGGATGCGCTGCTCGACCCGCAGCGCTTCGTGATGCTCTACGGCACCACTCCACCTCGCGCCAGCTCACCCGCCGACAAGGTGCTCGAGGCGGCAACCCGCCTCGCCGAGCGGGTCGCTGCCCTACCACTCGACGGCCTGGTCGTCTACGATGTACAGGATGAGTCCGGGCGCACCAGCGAGCCGCGCCCCTTCCCCTTCCTGCCTACGGTCGAGTCGCCCCCCTACGCGAAGCTGCTGCAGCAGCTCACCGGCCGGCCGGCCATCACCTACAAATGTGTCGCCAACGAGACCCCCGAGAGCTGGCCCGGTTGGCTCGATATGGCAAGCGAGCGCTACGGCGTGCGCTATCTCTCCCTGGTGGGCCTCGCCAGCTCCAAGAGTGCCCGCAGCTGCATCCCGCTGGCCCATGCCTCCGAGCTAGCGGCCGCCCACCCCAGCGGCTTCGTCTTGGGAGGCGTGACGATCGCTGAGCGCCACACGCCGGAGCGTAGCGAGAGCCAGCGCATCCTCCAGAAAGTAGAGCGCGGCTGCCGCTACTTCATCTCGCAGGGGATCTACGACGCCGCGCCCACCATCCGGCTCCTCACTGACTACGCCCGCGACTGCGCCGAGCTCGGGGTGGCGCCGCAGCGGATCGTGCTGGACTTCGTGCCCGTCGGGCGCGCCCGCACAATGACCTTCATCCGCTGGCTCGGTATCGCGATCCCCGACGCTACTGCCGCCGCCATCCTCAACGACGCGGCTCCCCTCAGCCGCTCGATCGCCATCTGCTGCGAGATCCTGCGCCGCATCCTGGATCAGCCCTATGTCGAGCAGATCCCGCTCGGCCTCGCTGTGGAGAGCGTCTCGATCAACAAGGACGAGATCGCGGCATCGATCGAGCTGGTGGAGGCGCTGCGGGAGGTGGCGGAGGAGAGAGGGCTGGCGCTGGCGCCACGGGCCTAACACGCCGCTGGCGCCCCGACCGTGGGGAATGTTCCCACGCCCTGCGGGCGCAAGCGCTTCGCGCCACTGCGTCCGCCGCCCCGCACCCCGCCTGTTTTGTCGGGGGGCAGGCGCGCGCCCCCCGACACCCTCCGCGCCGGGGGCCTCGCCCCCGGACCCCCAAATCCGACGGCGTTCCCCACCGAGACGCCCGGCAGCGCATGCCCCTCGGCAGCGCCGGGCCTTCCTTTCTGGGGCGAAGCTGCGGGGCAACGGGCGTGGAGCGGGGAACGCATCGCCCGCTCTCGGCGCAGAGGAGCATGCAGCGATGGCGTCTCGGCGCTGGCGGCCGTCAGCTTCGGGGGTTCCAAGGGGGGAGCCGCCCCCTTGGCGGGGAGCGCGAGGGGCGGAGCCCGCTCGCATCCCCACCCACCGCACAGGTGGTACTGGTATGGGGCATCGCCCCAAGGCCTGGCCCGGGGCGCGAGAACGGCGGCGCCCCCTAATCCCCTGGCGCCACCGTGGCCGCCCCGGCCGCCCGCAGCTGCGGCAGCGCGACCAGCAGCGGCAGCAGGGCGAGGGCGGCGGCGAACAGGCAGAGCGGCCCATAGCCGAGGCGGGCGAGGACGAGCCCGCTGAGCAGGCTGCCCGAGGCCGAGGCCAAGTTCACCATCAGATCGCTGGCGCCCTGCACGCGCCCCCGCTCGGCCGGCGTGAGCGCGTCGGCCAGCAGCGACGAGCCAGCGATGTAAGACAGGTTCCACCCTAAGCCCACCAGGAAGAGCGCCAGGGCCAGCCAGGGCGTGAGCAGCGAGAGCGGGGCGATCAGGGCGCCTGAGATCATCACCAGCGCGCCGAGGATGATCGTCAGCGGCCGGCCCAGCCGGTCGGCCAGAGTGCCGGTGACCACCGAGAGCCCGAACATGCCGAGCGTGTGGGCGCCGACCACCAGGGAGATATCGCCTAAGCCGTGGTCGTGGTTATGCATGTGCAGCGAGGTCACGCTCATCACCAGCACCATGGTGGCCTGGCCGATCACCATCGCCAGCAGGGCCAGCCGGGGCGCCCGCTCCCGCAGCACTTCGACGAAGCTGCGCCCCGGCCCCGGCGCCGGCGGCTGATAGTCCGCAGCGGCGGCCGCGTCATCTGCCAGCTGTTTCGCGATCGTCTGCGGATCGGGCCGCAGCGCCAGCGACAGCAACGCGGCACCGAGGGCGAACAGCAGCGCCCCGCCAAACATGGGGCCGCTAAGGTCCGGCAAGCCGAAGCTTTCGGCGGCCCGCCCGAGGGGGCCGACGAGGAGCGGCCCGCCGATGGCGCCCACCGTGCCCGCAAAGACCACCGTGCTGATGGCGCGGGCCCGCAGGCTGAGCGGCACCGCATCGGCGGCGGCATAGCGGCTCTGGTCGGTGATGCCGCGGGCCATGCCGAGCAACAGCAGGCCGATCAGGAAGAGCGGGAAGGAGAAGGTGATGATCGCGAGGCCGTCCACCAGCATGCCAAGCAGGCCCAGGAGAAAGCCGATGCTGAGGCCGGGGCGGCGCCCGAAGCGCTGCATAAAGCGGCCGGCAGGGTAGGCAGCCGTGGCGGCGCCCGCAAGCATCAGGGTGCTCGGCAGGCCGGCGAGCTCCTGGCGCCCGCTCAGCTCGGCGCCGACGATCGCGTTTACTGCGATGTTGGCGATAAAGGCAGCCGAGGCCAGGCTCTGGCTCACAAACAGCACGGCCGTAAGCCGGCGCGCCACGCCCGCGTAGGTGTCGGTCATCATCCCCCCTCTACTTCTTCGTTATAATCGGGCGCCGACCACAGTGTCGGTCGCCTGATTATACGACCGGGGGGTATGCCGATGTCAACCGACGCAAGGCGTAACTTCCCGCGTCGTGATAAGCGGCGCGCCGGAGGGGCGTCGCCGCCTGATGATACCGACCAAGGGGTATCTCTATGCCAAATCGCGCCAGCCTCTGGCAGCGCCTCTGGGCGCCGCTGCTCGCCGCGGCCCCTGGCCGGGCTCTCATCCGCCACATCGCCCAGCCGATCGACCGCGCGCTGCTGCCGCTCACCAGAGGCCGGCTCACCATCTCCCGGCTGGTCTATCCAACCCTGCTGCTCACCACCACCGGCGCCAGGAGCGGCCAGCCGCGCAGCACGCCGCTGATCTACTTCCGCGACGGCGAGCGGATCGTGCTCGTGGCCTCGAACTTCGGCGAGCAGCGACACCCGGCCTGGTACCACAACCTGCGGGCCACACCGCGGGCCATCGTCACAGCGGACGGCACGAGCGCCCCGTACCTGGCCCGCGAGGCCGAGGGCGCGGAGCGCGAGGAGCTCTGGCGTAAGGCCCTAGCCTTCTACAGCGGCTACGAGGCCTACAGCCGGCGGGCCGGCGGGCGCCGCATCCCAATCATGGTTTTGGAGCCCACAACCTAGCGCGCCTTCGGCGCAGAGGTTGGCTGGCGCATCCCAAGCGGGCGGCCACGACGGGCCGCCCTTACAGACCCATCCCGAGAGATTTCTGTGGTTCCATATAGGTGTGCAGCTCGGCAGCGGGCCGGGCGACCACCGACCGCAGACGACGGGCCACGCTCGGGCGGTCGTCTGTCGTCGGTCGTCGATGGTCTCAACCAGCAACTCACCTAGGTGTGCAGCTCGGCAGCGGGTTGGGAGACCACCGACCGCAGACGACGGGCCACGCTCGGGCGGTCGTCTGTCGTCGGTCGTCGATGGTCTCAACCAGCAACTCACCT
>DAOUGF010000076.1:0-8529 GCA_034429295.1 Chloroflexaceae bacterium | reverse complement strand
CCACGCAACCACTCGGCGCCGTTCGAACTCTGGTAGCTGCGACACATGTGACCTCACCTGTCGAGGGTCGCCCGGCTGGTCATGTTCCGCGTAAACAAAAAAGCCTCTACGCAATTGCACAGATAGCGATAGCTTCAGAAAGCCTGGAAGCCGGCAACCAAAAGGCGTCTGAAACTGGATTAGGCACTGCTATGCTACCATGGGCGGGCACGCTTGTCCTCGCCGGTGTGCGAGCCCGCGGGCTGGGAATCAAGGCGGCGGGGCGACCGACCCGTTCTGCCGTTCGCCTGTGGCGCCAGGCTGCGCCGCCAATGAGAAAGTTGAGTCGATGCGTCGTCTGCAGTTGTTCGAGCTCGAGGACTTGCCCTGGTTCCCCGCTCCTGTGCGTGACGCCGGGACCGACTTCCTGCGCTTCATGCTGACCGTCGGCGACAACTACGCGCCGGTGGCGCCGCTGCTCGCCCGCGCCCTCCGCGACAGCGGCGCACCGCGGGTCGTCGACCTCTGCGCGGGTGGGGGCGGGCCCTGGCGGCGCATGCTCCCCGCGCTCGCCGCCGAGGGCCTGACATGCGATGTCCTGCTCACCGACCGCTTCCCCAACCCTGCGTCGGTTGACGGCCTCCTGGCGGAGCTTGGGCACACAGGGCGGCTCAGCTACCACCGGCAGCCAGTTGACGCGCTCGCCGTGCCAGCCGAGTTGGCGGGCTTCCGGACGCTCTTCAGCGCCCTCCACCACTTCGCTCCGCCGGCCGCGACGGCCCTGCTGCGCGACGCGGTTCTCCAAGGCGCGCCGATCGGGGTCTTCGAGTCCACCCAGCGGAACGCCACCAGCATCGTAGCCGTCCTGTTCGCGCCGCTGCTGATGCTGCTGGTCACGCCGCTGATCCAGCCCTTCCGCTGGTCGCGCCTGCTGCTCACCTACCTCGTGCCGCTCGTCCCGCTGATGGTGCTCTGGGACGGGCTGGTCTCCTGCCTGCGCTCGTACACCGTTGCGGAGCTCGAGGCGCTGGTGGCGGGAATCCCCGAGGCGGAGTCGTATGTGTGGCAGGTGGGCGAGATCGCGGGGCGCGGGCCCATCCCCGTCACCTACCTGATCGGCGTCCCGAAGGGAGGTATCCAGTGATGCGGATCGCGGAGCTCGACACGCCTGCCTTGCTCATCGATCTGGATCTGATGGAGGCGAACATCGCCGCGCTGATGGGCCGGCTGCGCCCGAGCGGCGTGCGCGTGCGGCCACACCTCAAGACGGCCAAGAGCCCGGAGATCGCCCGCATCCTCGCTGAGGCGGGGGCGAGCGGCTTCTGCGTAGCCAAGCTAGGCGAGGCCGAGGTGATGGCCGCAGCGGGCATCGACGACCTGCTGATCACCAGCGAGATCGCGGGCGCGCCGAAGCTGCGCCGGCTCGCGGCGCTGCACGAAGCTCACCCGCGCGTGCGGGTCGTGGTCGATAGTCTGGAGGGCGCCAGGATGCTCAGCGATGCCCTCGCCGGAACGAGCGCGCCGCTGGAAGTGCTGATCGAGCTCGACGTAGGGCAACGCCGCTGTGGGGTGGCGCCGGGCCAGCCGGCCCGCGCGCTGGCCCGCGAGATCGCACGCCTGCCGCAGTTGCGCCTCGCCGGCCTGCAGGGCTACGAGGGCCATCTCCAGCACGTCGCTGACGCCGACGAGCAGACGCGGCGGGTGGACGAGGCGATGGGCCTGCTCACGAGCACGGCCGAACTGCTGCGGGCCGACGGCCACGCCATCGAGACGGTGACGACGGGCGGCACCGGCACTTGCGAGCGCTGCGCCACGCACCCCGGCGTCACCGAGGTGCAGCCCGGCTCGTTCGTCTTCCTCGACCGAGCCTACCGCGACGCCCTCGGCGGCAGGGGTGGCTACGCCAATGCGCTCACTGTCCTGGCGACCGTCATCAGCAGGCCGGCGGAAGGGCGCGCGGTGATCGATGCCGGGCTCAAAGCGCTCTCGACTGACATGGGCAACCCGGAGCCGGTTGGCCTGCCGGGTGTGCGCTACCGTCCCGGCGGCGACGAGCATGGCATTCTGGAGTGGGATGAAGCGGCGCAGCCCGCGCTCGCCGTCGGCGACCAGATCGCGCTCATCCCCGGCCACATCGACACCACGGTCAACCTCCACGAGCTCTACCACGTCCACCGGGGCGGCGTGGTTGTGGCGGCCTGGCCGATCTCGGCTCGCGGGAAGATCCAGTAGCGGCGCTCCCGGAGGCTAGCTCAGCCTGCCATGCTGATCGGGGCGACCGATGACCGACGACCGACGACCGACGACCGGCAGACGATTGGGGTTGGTCGTCGCCCAACCGACTTCCGGACTGCACCACATAGCCGCCAGGAAACCGCGCCATGCTCCTCGATGCCCATACCCATCTCGACCACTACCAGCCTGATGAGCTGGAGGCGGCTCTTGTCGAGATCGCCACACATCGGGTGCTCACAGTGGCCGTGGCGATGAACTCGGCGAGCTATGCGCGCACCAAGGCCATCGCCGCACGGAGCCCGCTCATCCTGCCCTGCTTCGGCATCCACCCTTGGGAGGCTCACCGCCACGCCCACGACCTCGCCGCCCTCCAGCCGCTGGTCGCCGCCAGCCCGATGTTGGGCGAGATCGGCCTCGACTACGTCTGGGACGAGGACCCAGCCCACTACCCGGCGCAGCGCGCGGTTCTCGCCGCGCTCCTGCAGCAGGCCGCCGCTGAGGACAAGGTCGTCAATCTGCACACCAAGGGCGCTGAGCACGACGTGCTCGCCATGCTAGAGCGCTTCGGGATACGGCGGGCGATCGTACACTGGTACTCCGGCCCCCGCGACGCGTTCGAGGCCCTGGTCGCCCACGGCTGCTGGTTCACCTTCGGCGTCGAGACGCCCTCTAACCCGGCGATCCAGGCGCTGGCGCGCGATGTGCCGCTCGACCGCGTGCTCACCGAGACGGACGGGCCGGGAGGGTTGCGCTGGCTGACCGGCGAGGTGGGCATGCCCCGCCATCTACTCGACGTGCTGCAAGCCATCGCCGACCTGCGCGGGCTCAGCGTCGCGGAGCTCACGGCCATAGTCGCTGCTAACTGGCGGCGGCTTTGCGCGGGCGACCCCCGGCTCGTGCCTTGGGCGGAGGCGAGGATTTCCTGGCCGGGCGAGTGAGCCTAGCGAGTGAGCGCAGAGCTCGCCTGGCGTAGGGGCCCTCGGGCCGTTACCGCCGCCGCGGTCGCAGCTTTACTGCGAGCCAGTGGTTCTTGTGCCGCTCGGGAAACTCCATGGTGAACTCAACGTCAAAGCCGTGGCGGCAGCACTGCTCCAAGACATGTTCGGCTGAGTAGAGGCGCGTGAAGAAGCTCTCCTGGCGAAAGCCGGCGGTGAGCCGGGAGCTACAGGTGAAATCCGTCCAGATCACGCCATCCTCCTCGAGGATCGGCGCGAGCTTCTGGAGGAGCTTGAACGGCTCTGCTATGTGCATCATCATCTGCATCGCGATAATAATGTCGATCCCGCGGGCGAACGGCGCGTGGTTGCTGTCGGCCTGGCAGAAGAACCAGCGTGGATTGTTGCTCGCCGCGCGAGCGTGCTGGAGCATCGGCAGCGAGATATCGGCGAGAATCGCCGTGCCCGCTCGATCATAGAGCCGCCTAAAGCGGCCAAGGCCGCAGCCGATATCGAGCAGCGTCTTTTGCGCCGGATCGATCACCTCGCAGAGCAGCTTTGTATAGGTGAAGTGGGGCCTCTGTTGCAGCTTGCCCTCGTGCCACCAGCGCAGAACAGCCTGTGAGTTGTAGAAGTAGTCGCGGAGATTCTGCTCCGAGGCGAAGAAGAGCTCCGCGGCCCGATAGGAGAGGTCGAACCACACCGCCGCAACTGATTTCAGCAGCAAGACGTCGAGCCCGGCCATCGTCCCATGCTCATTCGCCTCACGCTCAAGTTGCGCCAGGAACTCCTCGACCGTTAGAAACTGCCCGAAGTCAATGAACAGGAGCCGGCGAAAGAGCGCGTACGGCATCCGGATCGATGGAGGGCGCGGGGCGGGCAGCGGCCCGCGCAACAGGCTGAAGTGGATCTCACGCCCGCCGTCGAGGATGACGTGCAGCGTGACGCCGTCGAGATATGCGCGGGTCGCGGCGTCCGGAAGGGCTTGGGGGAGGGTTCTCTGGAGCCAGCGGTACTCGGCGAGGAGCTGCTCATAGCTCTGTCCAAAGAACTCATCTGTGTCCCGCTCAACGCTCGCCGAGAGGAGCATGCGCTTTCCTTGCTCTGGGGAGCGGCGGGGGTAGAAGCTGCTCAACCACCCGGGCCCCGCGTGGTCCGACGATGCGTTCAGGAACGATGGGCGGCCGGGGCTACGCTTCGATGGCGCCGAGCGCCCGCAGCGCGGCGCGCTGGCTTCTGCTCAATCCTGTTGCGCCAGTGATATCGACACGCTCGTAGGGCCGGTCGCTGCGGAGCGTCGCCAGGCATTCCCCCGTCTGCGCATCCCAGTAGCGGGTCGTCCCGTCGTCGCTGCTGCTGGCGATCCTGGCCCCGTCTGGGCTAAAGGCGACCGACCAGATACGGTTCAGATGGCCCTCCAGCGTGAGCAGACAGCGTCCGGTGGCCACCTCCCAGACGCGGACCAGCTGATCATCGCCCCCACTGGCCAGTAGCTGGCTGTCGGGGCTGAAGGCCACTGACCAGACGCAGTCGCTATGGCCCTCGAGGGCGAGCTTACACTGTCCGGTGCCGACCTCCCACAGCCGAACGAACTGGTCGTCGCCGCCGCTCGCCAGCAAGGCGCCGTCGGGGCTGAAGGCGATCGAGAGCACGCGATTGAAGAGGATCTGGGGATCCTGGCCTTGCAAGCCCGGGGCCGCGGCGAGCTGCGCCTCGCTGCGGCCAACGCTGGCCGTGAGGGTTGCGATACAGCGCCGCGAAGCCACATCCCAGACACGGATGGTGTCATCGTCGCCACCACTCGCGACGAGCGCGCCGTCGGGGCTGAACTGCACGGAGCGCAGGGGCTTCATCTGCCCGCTCGCCTCAGGCTCCAGCTCCAGCCTCGCGAGGAGCCTGCGCCTGCGCATATCCCAGAGATAGAGCGCGTAATCCTCGCCGCCGCTCGCCAGCAGCGACCCATCGGGGCTGAAGGTGACGGAGCGCACCCGGTTCGTGTGTCCTTCGAAGGTGTAGAGGGGCTCGCCAGTCGCGACGTCCCAGAGGCGGATCGTCTTATCCTCGCTGCCGCTCGCCAGGTAGCGACCGTCGGGGCTGAAGGCCACAGAGCGCACACGGCTGCCGTGACGCCTGGATCGATCGCCCCGCTCGCCGAGGCGGGCCACGAGCCTTCGGGTGGCGAGGCTCCACAGCTGCACCGTTTTGTCCTCATTGCCGCAGGCGAGCAGGCTGCCATCGGGGCTGAAGGCCACCGACCAGACAGGGTTCGTGTAGCCATGCAAGGTCATCAGGCACTGTCCGTCCCGGTAGTCCCAGAGGCGCACCGAATGGTCCTCGCCCGCGCTGGCGAGGATCTGATCGGTCGGGCTGAAGGCGATGGACAGGACCGAGCCCTCGTGGCCCGCCAGTGTGCCGACGGGCTCGTTCTCGGCGATGTCCCATAGCTTGACCACGGCGGGCTCATTCTCGCCGCCACAGGCGATCAGGCGCCCGTCGGGGCTGAAGGCAACCGAGCGGGCGCGCCGCGAGTCGGGCACCACAAGCAGGGGCGAGCCCTGCGCCTCGGACTGCACCAACAGGCTATCGACCTGCCATAGCCTGACATCTTGCTCGCCGCCGCCGCTAGCGAGCAACGAGCCATCGGGGCTGAAGGCGATGGACCAGAGCTGATGCTGATGCGGAACGGCGGCGAGCTGCTGCGGACGAGTGCGATCGCTCACGCGCCAGATCCGGAGAGAACGGTCGTCGCCGCAACTCGCCAGCAGGCTGCCGTCTGGGCTAAAGACAGCCGACCAGACCCGGTTCGTGTGTCCGCGTAAGGTCGAGCAGAGGCTCATGCTGCCGAGATCCCACAGACGGATCGTCTGGTCATGGCTGGCGCTGGCGATTGTCTGCCCGTCGGGGCTGAAAGCCACCGACCAGACAGCATTGGTATGGTCGCTGAGGATGCCGAGGCAGTGGCCATCGCTGACGCGCCAGAGGCGCACCGTCCAGTCCTCGCTGCCGCTCACCAGCAGCGGGCCGTCGGGGCTGAAGCCGACGGAGCGGACCCAATCGGTGTGGCCCTTCAGCACAAGCTGCTGGCCCACGTCGCCGACAGGCCAGAGGCGGATCTCGCCATCGGCGCTGGCGGCAGCCAGCGTGGATCCGTCGGGGCTGTAGGCGATGGCGATAAAGCCGCCGAAAGTATCACTGAAGACGGTGGTGCTGAGGTCAGCGTGGGCGAAGCTGACGTCGCGCACGGTGGCCTCGCGCAGGTAGGCCTGGCGGATCTCCAGGTGGGAGAAGTCGTAGCCCGAGACGGCGCCGTCATTCAGGCAGCAGAGCAGGTTGAGGAGATTGCCCGCGGCGTAGCCAGAGCCATGGGTGCGCCGCGCCCTCAGCTGCGCGAGGAGCTCGGTGATGCGAGCCCTGAGGGCGCCGGGCCCCCGCCAGAGGGCAGTGAGCTTCGCTGCGATAGGCTCGAGAAGATGCTGCACCTGATTGTGGCGGACATACTCCTTGGCGTCGGCCAGCATCAGGGCGTGGCTCAGCAGGCGCCTGAGCTCGCCGCTCTTGATCTCGGCCACGACCTCGTGGATCAGCCGATCGAGCAGATACTCAACGATCACCGCCGGCATGGCGAGGCCGCGCAGGCGGTCGTCGGGCCTGTTGATAAAGGCGCGGCGGCGGAGCGCGCCGAGCGCCTCCAGGAGTTCGGTGCGCTCGACGGGCTGGAGCAGGCGTGACTGCAGCTGCTCTACGGTGGCGGGCTCGTGATTCACCGCGAGCCAGTAGATCAGATCCTGCTCGAGCTCTGAGAGCCGTGCGAACTGCTGATCCAGGATCGCACGGAGGTCGCCCAGGAAGAGGCTGTTCTCGGCCAGGAACTCGTGGAGGTCGCCGTTAAAGAGCTCGCGGACCGTCTCGGCCACGATCTTCAGAGCCAGGGGGTTGCCTGAGTAGCGCTGGACGAACCTGCGCCAATCGTTGTCCGAGCCGCTCAGGCCCTTATCCCCCAGGATCTCGCGGGCCTCGTCAACCATCACTCCGTCGAGCCAGAGCGAGCGAACGGGGGAGCGCGAGCCCTCCATGCGCCCCAACTCCCTGGGCTTCTCGCGGCTGGTCAGCAGCAGGCAGCTCTGGTGCCATCCCTCGCCCAGTACCCTGAAGAGTTGCCCATACGACTCCTGAAGCTCGTTCTCGGGGCGATCGGCGCGCTCGAGGATCGACTCGGCATTGTCGAGCACCAGAAGGCAGCGGTGCTCGCGCAGCATCGTGACGAACAGGGCCAGGCGCTCGGCTGTGCCCTCGGGGATCTGCTCATCCTGATGGCCGCCGATAATCTCGATGAGGTCGCGCAGCAGGTAGCTGAGCGGCGGGGGGTTGAGCAGCGAGCGCCAGATCACGAAGGTGAACTCACCCTTGATCTGGTCGGCCAGCTTGGTGACAAAGCTGGTCTTGCCGACGCCGCCGATACCGAAGACCCCGACCACCCGGCAGCGCTCTTCGAGCACCCATTGCCTGAGGTGCGCGAGCTCATCCTCGCGACCGACAAAACGCCCGACATCGGGGGCCTCGGCCCAATCGACATGGGGCGAGGAGCGCCGAGGCTCCTCGGGCGCGGAGGTCGGGGCGAGCCCGGCAGCGCGATAGAAGTCACGGGTGGCGGCGGGATCGAGGGCGAGGGCCCTGGCGAGCGCCTCGACGGCCACAGCGGATGGGGCTTGGCGCCCACCCCCAGTGAGCAGGCTCACATAGCTGAGCGATAGGCCGGCCCGCCTCGCCAACTCCTTCTTCGTCAGCCGCCGGGCGAGGCGGTGGCGCTCAAGCAGCGTACTGAACGGCTCGCCGTCCTGATCCTCACTCATTGTCTCCGCCATCAGGTGGCCCCTCGCTTGACGAGTGTTCACGTGGTTTACTGGATGCTATTATAGCAAAACCTTAGAAAACAGCAACCGTTTCCTGTCTCAGTTTCCAGCGCTTAGATTTCAACCAAAACTTGTACAAAGAACGATTGACCCAAAGATGTTTACCTGGTAAACTTACACTCATCTCATATTTTACTGGCAAACTTGCCATCAAGCGAGCCGGGAAGGGCTTCCGCGCAGCGCTTCACGACGATCCCTACCCCTCCCAACCCGGTGAACGGCTAGACGCCCGGTAAGAGGAAAGGAGGCAAGGAGTGGATCGGACCCTCCAGCTCTTTCTGGTCTGCTTTCTGGTGGCCCTGCTCTGGAGAGCCAGTGCGCCGCCCCCGGTGCTCATCGAGCTGCCCCAAGCCGAGCCGGCCCGGAGGGGTGGCTGTGGGGGCTTGTTGCTCGTCGCGCTTGCCATCCTCCTGATCATCGGCCTTGCGACACCCGCTTGAGGCACAGCCACGCAGGTACCCACCGGCGAA
>DAOUGF010000075.1:0-4506 GCA_034429295.1 Chloroflexaceae bacterium | reverse complement strand
GAGCGTGAGGGAGACGCTCGACTGGGCTCGCGCCCTGCTGGAACTGAACAGCCGCAGCCTCGACAAGACCACACTCGACACCACGCTCAACGTGCTGCTCAAGTTCGAGAGCGACATCCAGCGTGCCCGCCGTGCCATCCAGGGCGGCGAGCGCTCCGAGCGGAGCCTGCGCCCCAACCGGCCAGACCGGCCAGACCGGCCAGATCGCCCGCGGGGCGGCTATCGCGGCGGCGAGTGGAACAACTAAACTCCGTACGCTCGTAGTCCGCCATATGCTGCTTCGGAAGGTTGGCACACCAACACCGCTGAGCCCGCCCCCAGGCTCTCAAGCTTGGGGGCGGGAGCAGGCGACAGGATGTGCCAGGGTGATGAAACCATACACCTACTGACTACGGACTACGGCCTACGGACTACGGAGATACAGCATGGAGCGACGGATCGCCGAGTTTATCGCCGGGCTACGAGCCGCCGGCGTGCGCATCAGCCTCGCCGAGTCGGCCGATGCCATGCGGGCCATCGAGCAGGCCGGGATCACAGATAGAGAGCTGTTCAAGCTGGCCATGCGGGCGAGCCTGATCAAAGATGCCAAGGATTTCGAGACCTTCCACGAGCTCTTCCCGCTCTACTTCGGCAAAGACGCACCGCCGCCGATGCAACAGCCAGGCGGCGGCCAGCTCTCCGAGCAGGAGCTGGAACAGCTGATGCAGCAGCTGCGGCAGATGCTCGCCCAGCTCTCGCCCCAGCAGCTCGCCGAGCTGTTCAAAGCGATGATGACGGGCCAGCCCATGTCCGGCCAGCAGATCCGCGACATGCTCGGCCAACTCCCGCCGCCGAGCGTGACCAGCCAGCGCTACCGCGAGTGGATGGCCCGCCAGGCGATGCGCGAGCTGGAGTTCAACAGGCTCAACCAGCTGCTCCGCGAGCTGCTCGAGCGGCTGCGACAGGAGGGCATGTCGGAGGAGGCGCTGCAGGCGATCGAGCAGGCCGCCCGCCAGAACCAGCAGGCCCTCGCCGAGCAGATCGGCGAGCAGGTGGCCCGCCAGATGGCCGAGATCGCCCGCGGCGACGGCGAGAACCAGCCCCGGCAGCGCTCAGAGGCCGAGCTGCTCGAGCGGCCGTTCGATCGGCTCGACGAGCGCGACGCCGACGATATGCGCAAGATCGTCAATCGGCTGGCCGCCCGCCTGCGCACCCGCCTGGCCCTGCGCCTGCGCCGCGGCAAGACCGGCACCCTCGATGCCAAGAGCACCATCCGCGCCAACCAGCGCTACGGTGGCGTGCCCATGCAGATCAAGCACCGCAGGCGTCACCTCAAGCCCAAGCTGCTGATCTTCTGCGACCGCAGCGTGAGCACCGAGCGGGTGATGAGCTTCATGCTGCTGATGATCTACTCGCTCCACGACCAACTCAGCCGCACTCGCTCCTTCGCCTTCATCGACCGCCTCTACGACATGACGATGTACTTCGCCGAGTCGCGCCCCGAGGCCGCGATCGAGAAGGTGATCGAGAACATCCGCCCCACCCGCAGCTACAGCACCGACCTCGGCAATGCCCTTAACGAGTTTGTGCGCGACCATCTCAGCTGCGTGGACCGGCGCACCACCGTGATCGTCCTCGGCGACGCCCGCAACAACGAGAACGACCCTGGCCTCGCCGCCTTCGAGCAGATCCGCCGGCGGGCCCGCCGCGTGGTCTGGTTCGCCACTGAGGAGCAGTGGAAGTGGGGCGTCTACGACCCCGGCTCGCTCAGCAGCGATATCTACGAGTACGCGCCGATGTGCGACGCCATGCACGAGGTGACGAACCTGCGGCAGCTGGCGGAGGCGATCGACAGGCTCTTTACGCGGGCTTAGGATCACGAACCGCGCGAAAATGCGCCTCCTCATCACCGAACTTCACAACTTCGGCGGCTTCTTCGGCGGCGACACCGTCACCCTGAGCGGCGTGCCCTGGCGTGAGGCGGGCGCCGCCGAGCAGACGCTCACCATCGACGAGGCCGCCCTCGCCAACGTCGCCGACCGCCACACGCTCGCGCCGGGCATGCTGCTGGAGCTGAGCTTCGCCGGGGAGCGGGTGGAGCAGGCCGCGCTCCTTGGCGCGGCCTCCCACAGCGAACTGCGCCGCGCCCTTGGCGACCCGCCCCTCCCCGACGCCCCTCTCGAAGCCCCGCTCACCCTCGCCCACCGCTGCGCCGCCTGCGAGCTCTGGGTGCCCACAGCCCACAACCTCGAGCGCTGCCCGATCTGCGACACGCCCGCTGAGGGGTGACGGCTGCATTAAGAATGTTGACACCACAGGGCGCTGCTGTTAATATGAGGGCAGATTGTTGAGTAATTCGCTTCACAACTTGGTGCAACGATGCGCATTTCGAGCAAAGGCGACTACGGCTTGCGGGCTCTCTTCGATCTGGCGCAGCGCTATGGCGAGGGGCCGGTGCAGAGCGACGACATCGCAACCCGCCAGGGCATCCCGGTGAACTACCTCAACCAGCTGCTGATCACGATGCGTCGGGCAGGGCTGATCGACAGCCTGCGGGGCCCCCAAGGCGGCCATATGCTTGCGCGCAGCCCTGAGACGATCACGCTGCTCGAGATCCTCACCGCCCTGGAGGGCCCGCTGCTGCCCACGGAGCCCTCCCGCGAGGATCTGGTGCCCACCGCGCCGGAGGATCACGAGCTGGTAGACGAGACTTGGGCCGCGCTGCGAGCGCGCCTCGAGCAGATCCTCAGCGCCGTCACCCTCGACGACCTCTGCCAGCGCAAACGCCAGCGCTCGGGCGGGTTGATGTACTACATCTAGCGCCTGCGCCCGAGGCAAGACAGCTGTCCACTGCCTTAGAGGATCAGCCCCTGCCCCTCCAACCAGAAGCGCAGCCACGACATGACGCCGAGCATGAGCAGGGTAGGCACCAGGGCGACCGTGGCGGGCCGGGCGAGCTGGCTGATCTTGGTAACCCGGCTCTCGTAGCCCATAAAGAGCGCGGTGAGCAGCAGGCAGACCAGATAGAGCACCCCGCTGATGCCGAAGAAGGCCAGGAAGGCGAGGGGCCAGAACATCAGGCCGAGGTTGCCGTAGATGGCCGCGAGCGCCAGCAGATCGATGGCCACGATCCCCAGTAGCTCCCACCAACTCCGCAGCACCGGCGCTCGATCATCAACATCTCTGCGCAGCGTCTTCACCATAATCAGATGCAGCAGCACGGCGATGGAGATGCCCATGCCCATGCCGGTGAGGGTGCGCAGGAAGTTGTCGGGCGTGTAGAGCGGCTGCCGCCCGATGTCCACAAAGAGCGAGTTGAAGCCGTCTACGGCCATGATCACCACGAAGAGCCCGAGGGCCGCGGTGATCGACCAATGCGGCAAACCCCCGGCGCGCCCACGGCCCATCCCGTAGATGTAGAAGGTCGTGAGCAGGAAGCTCAGGTAGATGCCGCTGTTGCGAGCGCAGAGCGGGAACTGCAGGTCGCCCATGAAGATGTTGTGCTGCTGCGCACAGACACCGTGGACCACGGCGTACATCTTCCACTCCAGGGGCTGACCAGGCCAGAAGAGCAGGGCGGCCAGTAGCGTCGCGAAGGCGCCGGCGAAGAACCAGCGCCAACGCCGCTCACGGGGCGCGGCCGCTGTCGGGTCCTGGGCCGCCTGTGCGGCGGCGCGGCGCTCGGCCAGTTGCTGCTGGGCCAGGCGGATCACATCCTCGGTGGTGGGTTCGCTCATCGCAGTGCCTTCAGGCGCTCGTCGAGGGCGCTCCGCGTGAGCGCGCCGATCTGGCGCGCGCCGACGGTGCCGTCGCTATTGATGAAGTAGGTGGTGGGCAGACTCGTCACCCCGTAGCGATCACCGATGACGCCCGCGATGTCGGCGACGAGGGGGAAGGTGACGCTCACCTTCGGGGCGAAGCGGGCGATCGCCTCGGGCAGCTCGTTGCGGTTCACTGCCAGCACAACCAGTTCGCCGGCGCGTGCATCGGCAGCCCGCTGCAGCTCGGGCATCTCCTCGATGCAGGGGAGGCACCAGGTGGCCCAGAAATTCAGCACCACCTGCTTGCCCTGGAGGTCCTTCAGCTCCTGCACCGTGCCGTCGGGCAGGGTATAGCTGAAGTTCGGCGCCATATCGCCCACCGCCAGCTTGCCGCTCCCCCTGTCCAGCAGGCGGCTCTCGGCGGCGATCACGGCGTCGCCCGCGTCGAGGGCGGCCGGCGTCGGCGCGGACGGCCGGCCCCCGCAGGCTGCGAGGGCGAAGCATAAAGCTAGAAAAAGGCAGAGGCGTCTCATACACTCATTATAGCAGGGCGCCGCGCCCGGCGCTCGGTGTCCGCGACACGGACGGAGGGGCGCGGCGGCCCCCGCTCCCCGGCGCCGGGGCGCCGCCCCGTACCAGTACCACCTGCGCGGTGGGTGCGTCTGCAGGCGGGCTCCGCCCCCTGCACCCCCGCCGGAGTGGGCGCTGCCCCCTCCGGACCACCCCCAAGCAGGAAGGCCGTACCGTGCCACCACCTGGCGGCGTA
>DAOUGF010000074.1:0-2243 GCA_034429295.1 Chloroflexaceae bacterium | reverse complement strand
CCTGGCGGCGTACCCGTCCCATCGACGGGCAGAGCCATCCGCCTCGGCTAGCAGCAGATCTCCGGTCGGGGTGGTGTGTACGCATCGGTTGTGCCGCCCGCTTCCTCACACCAGATTCTGGAAAGCTTGCCCTGCGGCGGAGTGGCGTCGGCACGCCGTAACGAAGAGGGCGCAACCACCATGCATGTATCCTGCGCAGGGCTACGGCACAAGCCCGACGATGTGACGAGGGAGCAGATCAGCGGCGGCACGGCACAGGCCTCCTACTTGGGGTCCAGGGGCAAGGTCCCTGGCGCGGGCGGGGTGCCAGCGCCCGCAAGCAGTGGGTCGCAGGCGCCGTCCAGCTCACCCCCAGAGGTGGGCGTACTTCGCGCCCGACCCCGTGTTGAAGAGCACCACCGTCTCGCCAGGGCGAATCCAGCCCCGCGCCAGCAACTCAACTTGGGCGGCGAGGCAAGCCCCACCCTCGGGGGCGCCGAAGACGCCGCTCGTGGCGCCCATCAGGTTTGTGTGGGCCAGCATCGCCTCGTCGCTCACCGCTATGGCAGTGCCGCCGCTGGCCCGCAGAGCGCGGAGGATCAGGAAGTCGCCGATGGCGACCGGCACCCGCAGGCCGTCGGCGATCGTCCTGGCGCCCTCCCAGAGCGGCGCGTGCTCATCGCCGGCCGCGAAGGCCCGCACGATCGGCGCGCAGTCCTCGGCCTGCACACTCACCATGCGCGGGCGCTCCGGGCCGATCAGCCCGAGTTGCTCCAGCTCATCGAAGGCCTTCCACATGCCCACCAACCCCGTCCCGCCGCCGGTCGGGTAGATGATCACATCAGGCAGGCGCCAGCCGAGCTGCTCGGCCAGCTCGAAGCCCATCGTCTTCTTGCCCTCAACGCGGTAGGGCTCGCGCAGGGTGCTCACGTCGAACCAGCCGTGGATGGCGGCGCCCTCGCGCACCTTCACCGCGCAGTCGTTGATCAGGCCGTCCACCAGCGTCACCCTCGCGCCCAGGGCGGCGCACTCGGCCCTGAAGCTGTGGGGCACGTCGGCGGGCATAAAGACGTGGGCCTCCAGCCCCGCCGCCGCCGCGTAGGCGGCCATGGCGCCAGCGGCGTTCCCTGCGCTCGGCACGGCCACGGCCCGTGCCCCCAACTCGCGGGCCCGGCTCACCGCCACGGCCTGGCCGCGGGCCTTGAAGCTGCCCGTCGGGTTCAGGCTCTCATCTTTGATGAAGGTGTTCGGGCAGCCGATCTGCGCGCCGAGCCTGGCCGCATGGAGCAGCGGCGTCCAGCCCTCGCCGAGATCGATCACCGCGGCGGGGTCGCGCACGGGCAGCAGCTCGGCGTAGCGCCAGAGGCTCGGGGGGCGCGCCGCCAGCGCCTCCTTCGTGAACGTCCTGGCGGCCCGGGCCAGGTCGTAGCGGGCCAGGAGCGGCCGGCCGCAGCAGGGCGAGAGATTGATCAGCTGGTCGGCGCTGTAGTGGGCGCCGCACATTCCGCATTCGAGATGGGTCAGGGTTGACATCAGATTGTGCGCCGCGCTGTGATCACGCCGGTGTTGAGGCCAACTGTGCTCAGGCCGCCGAAGAAGCGGGCGTGCTCGATCTTCACGCAGGCGTCCATCACCACTTGCAGCCCCGCCTCCCGCGCCCGCCTTGCCGCCGCCTCGTTGATCACGCCGAGCTGCATCCAGATCACCTTCGCGCCCACCTCGATCGCCTCCTCCACGATCGCAGGCACCGCCTCCGGCTCGCGGAAGATGTCCACGATCTCCACAGGGCCCGGCACCTCCCGCAGCGACGGGTAGCTCCGCCGCCCGAGGATCTCCTGCTCCCGCGGGTTCACCGGGATGACCTCGTAGCCTTCCGCCAGCATGTAGACCGCAGCGAAGTGGCTCGGCCGGAAGGGATTGCTGCTCAGCCCGACCATCGCGATGCGCCGGTAGCGCTGCAGGATGCGCAGCCGATCGAACGCCGTGGTGGCGAACTCGGTGTTGTTGACGGGGCTACCCGAGCTTACCGCGCCGGTAGATGTTATCGAAGCCATGGGCTTTAACCTAATCAATGCAACATGCAGGATTGCTTCGCTGCTTGCTCACGTTGCATGTTGCGTTCAGTCTTACCTCAGCGCCTGGTCCAGATCCCACAGCAGGTCGTCGATATCCTCGAGGCCCACGGAGAGCCGCACCATCTCGGGCAGCACGCCGGCCGCCCGCTGCTCCTCGTCGCTGAGCTGCTGGTGGGTGGTGCTCGCCGG
>DAOUGF010000073.1:0-6349 GCA_034429295.1 Chloroflexaceae bacterium | reverse complement strand
ACCGTGGGCCAGGGTCACGTCTACTTCGTCGATGCCGCCAGCGGCCGCCTGCAGCGCCAGAGCCTCGCCGGTGGCGTGCCGCGCCCGATCACGCCTGCCTTCGGCGCCGCCGCCGCGCCAGTTCTCTCGCCCGACGGCCGCTGGCTGCTCTATGTGCACAGCTACGAGGAGGAGGACTGCGTCGCCGTTGTGGACGCCGCCGGCACCCAGTGGCCCCAGCGGCTCGTCGGCGGCCGCGACTTCTTCATGTGGCCGTGCTGGCACCCCGACGGCCGGCAGATCGCCTATGTGGCTTGGGATCACCCGAACATGCCCTGGGACGGCACGACGCTCCACCTCGCCGAGCTCGACCTCTCGGGCGCCGGGCCGGTCGTTGCCGCGAGCCACCAGATAGCCGGCGGGGCGGCCACCAGCATCTTTCAGCCCGCTTTCTCGCCCGACGGCCGCTATCTCGCCTATGTGTCCGACGCCGACGGCTGGTGGCACATCTACCTCTACGATCTGGCGGCCCAGAGCCACCGCCGCCTCACCGAGGGGGCAGCCGAGCACGGGCAGGCTGCCTGGGTGCAGGGGGTGCGCACGCTCTCGTGGAGCAGAGACGGCCAGCGGCTCTACTTCCTGCGCAACGAGGGCGGGGCGCGGCGGGTCTGTGTGCAGCCGGTGGATGGCGGGCCGTGCCAAGTTCTCAGCGATGGCGAGGGCTACACCTGGTTCGAGCAGCCCGCGGCCTCGCCGAGCTCCGACGCCCTTGTCGGCATTGCCTCGTCGCCCACGGTGCCGCCCCGCGTGATGCTGGCCGGCGGCGAGCGCTCGCGGGTGCTGCGGCGCAGCGCGGGCGAACTGCTGCCGGCGGCGCAGCTGGCGAGCGCGCTCCCCGTCACCTGGTCGGCGGAGGGCGGCGGCAGCATCTACGGCGTGCTCTTCCTGCCGCCGGGCTACGTGCCGGGCGGCAGCGGCCCGCGCCCGCCGGCGATCCTGGCGATCCACGGTGGCCCCACCGGGCAGACGCCGCTCACCTACAACGACGAAGCGCAGTTTTTCGCCACCCGCGGCTATGTGGTGCTGGCGGTGAACTATCGGGGCAGCACGGGCTACGGGCGGGCCTACACCCAAGCCCTGCGGGAGCAGTGGGGCGTGCTGGATGTGGCCGACGTGATCAGCGGGGCTCGCTACCTCGGCGCGGCCGGTATCGCCGATCCGGCGCGCCTGGTGATCACGGGCGGCAGTGCCGGCGGCTACACGGTGCTGGAGGCGCTCTGTCAGGCGCCGGAGTTGTTCCGCGCCGGGATCTGCCGCTACGGCGTCTCGAACCTCTTCACCCTGGCCGCCGACACCCACAAGTTCGAGGCCCACTACCTCGACAGCCTGGTGGGGCCGTTGCCCGAGGCCGCGGCCCGCTACCGCGAGCGCTCGCCGATCTTCCACGCCGAGCGTATCAACACGCCGCTGGCCGTCTTTCAGGGCGCCGACGACAAGGTCGTGCCGCCCGAGCAGTCGGAGGCGATCGTCGCCGCGCTGCGCCGCCGGGGCGTGCCTCACATCTATCAGCTGTTCCCCGGCGAGGGGCACGGGTGGCGGCGGGCCGGGACGATCGAGGCCTACTACAAGGCCGTCGAGGCCTTCCTGCGGCAGTACGTGATCTTCGCTTGAGGCGGTGCGCTAGTGGGCGTACCACGGGGCCGCTTTCTACAGCCACCCCCCAAGCTTCAAGCTTGGGGGGTGGCTTGGAGGCTCTGATGTGGCTCTTTATTTGAGCCGTGAGCCGGCGCTGTACGGACTACTGACCACGGACTACGCTGTACGGCCCTAGTTATTTGGGGCCACCCTGGCCATCAGGTCGCGCACGAAGCCCTTGATCTCTGCGAGGTCGGTGGCCGCGGGATTCTCACGGGCGTAGCGCTCCAAGTCCTCCACGGCGGCGTGGGTGCGGCCCACTCGTAGCCGCAGCAGGCCGCGATCCCTGAGCTCGCCCGGGTCGCTGGGGTCGAGCAGCAGCAGACGCTCCACGGCGGCGAGGGCGCGAGGCGCGTCGTTATGGCCGAGATGGGTCTGCTTCAGGTTGCGCAAGATGCGGGCGAGGATGGCGCGGCGGCTAGGCGGCGCCATGATCATAGCCGTCAGTTCGGGGCCGCTCTCGCCGTAGAAGCTAGCGATCTGCCGCTCGCAGTCAGCCAGGCTCCAGATCGCCCCGCCGCCGAAGGGGTCGAGGTAGATATCGCCGGCCGGATCGGCGAGGCGCACGATGAAGTGGCCCGGCAGGGCCAGCCCGTGGAGTGGGAGGCCGAGGCGCCAGCCCACCTCCAGGTAGATCAGCGAGAGCATGATCGGCAGACCGGTGCGCCTGGCGAGCACCTGGTCGAGGTAGCTGTTGGCTGGGTCGGGGCGGCGGTAGCAGTCGGGATCGCCGTGAAAGCCTAGCTCGCCGAAGAGGTAGTCGTTCAGGGCCCGCACCTGCGCCACCGCATCGTTGGTTGCGCAGACGCTCGGCGCTGCCGCGGCTGCGAAGCTATCGAGCTCGGCCAGCGCGGCCCGCGGGTCATCACCGCCCTGATCTTCCCAGGCCAGCACGAGGGCCGCCTCGGCCAGTGGCACGAGCGGGTCGGGCCGGCGAATGAGGCCGGTGAAGATCTGGCGTGCCTGGGAGAGGTGTTGCATCAAGGCGATTGTATGCGAGATTCGGCTGGCGCTTCCCAAGGGGGCGGCCACGAGGGGCCGCCCTTGTAGGTTAGCCGGCGCGGTCCTGGGCGATCTTCCAGAGGGCGAGGCCCAGCAGGGTCGGGTCGTGGCGGATGGTATCCTGCTTGTTCCAGAGGGTGCGCTTGCCCTCGCCCGTCTCGGCGAAGTTGCGCACTAAGGGCGTCACGCCGAGCTCGGCGATCTGCCGGAGTTCTTCCTCCCGCGGGCGCAGCAGATGCAGGCCCTCCGCGGCGTACTCCTGCACCAACTCGGGCGACAGGTTCTCGCTGCGGTTGATCAGGGCGATGTCGAGCGTCTCGGGGCCGAGCAGATCCACCACGCGGCGCACGTGGTCGTAGATCGTGAAGCCGTCGGTCTGCCCCGGCTGAGTGGTGGTATTGCAGACGAAGACCACCGTGGCTGGGGTTGCCCGCAGCGCATCGGCCACCCTGGCGAAGAGCAGGTTGACGAGCACCGAGGTGAAAAAGCTCCCCGGCCCGATCACCACCACATCGGCCTGGGCGATCGCCTGGAGCACCGGCTCGTAGGCGGGGGCGTCGGGGACGGAGAGGTAGAGCCGACTGATCGGCGCCTTGTTCAAGGCCCGCACCGCCAGTTCGTTCTCGGCCACGCTCCCATCCTCCAGCTCGGCGCAGAGGTGGGTATTCACGGTGGAGACGGGCAAGACGCGGGCGGTGACGCCGAGCATCAGGTTGGCGGCCTCCACCGCCTCGGCGAAGTCGCCCGTCATCTGAGTGAGCGCGGCAAGCATGAGGTTGCCGAAGGCCATGCCGTCCAGGGTGGGCACGGCCGGCGAGGAGATGCGGTGCTGCATCAGGCGGGCGAGCAGCGAGGTCGGGTCGCGGGCCAGGGCGGCGAGGGTGTTGCGCACATCGCCGGGGGCTGGCATATCGGCCACGGCGCGGGCGGTGCCGGTGCTGCGGCCCGTATCGGTGACGGCGATCGCCGCCGTGAGTGTGCCGAAGTAGGGGCGCGCGCCGAGCAGCACCTGACTCACTCCGCCGCCGCCGCCGATAGCGACGAGCGACGGGCGCGCGGAGTTCTCGGATGATCGGGTCATGGCCGCTCCAGGGAGTAAGCTGGTCTCTGCGGCCCGCGATTATAGCAGATGGCCCGCCCTCATCCTGTCGCCGGCGCCGGTTGTGCGGCGCGGGCCTCGCCGAGACGCACCCGCAGCATCAGCAGCAGCCCAAGCAGCAGCGCGACAGCTGCGTAGGCGAAGATAAAGCGGAAGTTGCGGCCCGTCAGGTCGAGCAGCGTGCCGAGCAAGGTCGGGCCGAGCACCTCGGCCGTCTGCGTAGCGATGAAATAGATCCCCGTGTAAGCGCCCACCCGTTCTATCCCGTCGAGGGGAGCGCAATCGAGGACCATGGGCAGGGCGTTGACGACGATCATCGACCAGCCAGCGCCCGCGAGTACCAGCAGCGGGCGGATGATGACGAGGTCGGAGGAGAGGCCGATGGTAACCAGGCAGGCGGCCATCAACACGGCGCCGATGCTCATAGTGCGCCGCCGCCCGATGCGGCCTGCCAGTAGCCCGGCGGGCAGGGCGAAGATCACGATCGAGAGCGAGAACCAGGCCAGCAAGATAGCCTCCTCGCCGGCGGGAACCCGCAGCGTGTCGGTGGCGAAGGAGGTGAAGAAGACGGTGAGCGAGCTGAAGTTGAGGAAGAGGCAGAGGATGGCGCCGAGCAAGAAGAGTGTCGAGCCGCCGGACTCGCGGGCCACGCTGCGCAGATTGGTGAGCAGCCCGTCCTCCCGCCCTACGATCGCCGCTCGCACCGCGCCGAGCAGCCCGCCGGGCGGCCGTGGCATGCCGGCGGTGGAGGGCATGGGCACCAGGAAGATCACGAGGGCGCAGCCGAGCACGAGCGCGCTGCCGCCGAAAATGAAGGGCGCCGCCGGGCTTATCCGATAGAGCAGCCCGCCGACGAGGAAGGCCAGCACCGCGCCAAGGCCGCCCATCAAGTTGATCACGCCGTTGGCTTGGGAGCGCTGTGGCGATGGCGTTACATCCGGCATGAGCGCGATCGTCGGTGTGCGGATCACGTCCACCCCGAGGATAAAGACCAGGGCTACCAGCATGAAGATCCAGAGCGGCTGGCCGAGCAGCAGCGGCAGGGCTATGAAGGCCGCCGCGGTGATGGGCGCGCCCACGAGCAGGAAGGGCTTGCGCCGCCCGAGGGGGCTGGCCGTGGCGTCGGAGAGCGCGCCGATCACGGGGAGGATGAGCAGAGCCGCCAGATTCTCCAGCGACATGATCATCCCGGTGACGCCCGCGCCCAAGGCGAAGCCGCCCTCGAGCGGCGCGTTCAGCTCGAAGTCGGCGCGGCCTGCCTGGAGGAAGAGCGGCATGTAAGCGTTGTAGATCGCGAATAGCGACTGGGTGCCGAGAAAGGCACAGCCGATCAGGAATGTTCGGGCGTAGTTGAGCCGCATAGAAGCTCCTGGTAGAGCGCCATTGTCTGCCTTGCCACCACAGGCCAGGCGAAGGTCGTTGTCACGATCCGCACGCTTTCCTCGCCCCAAGCGGGCCAGCGCTCGCGCTGCCGGAGGGCCAAGCGCAGCTTGGCGGCGAGGTCGTCTACGTCGCCGGGGCGCACCAGATAGCCGTTGCGCCCGTCAAAGACCTTATCGGGGATACCACCGGCCGCCGAGGCTACCATCGGCTTACGGTGGATCATGCCTTCTAACGTGACCAGGCTCGAGCCTTCGTAGAGCGTCGGGTGCACCACCAAGTCCACCTCCTCGTAGAGGCTGTGGAGCTCGGCGTCGTCGAGCCTGCCCACAAACGTCACGTGCTCGGCGATCCCGGCGGCGCTGGCTTGGGCCTTGAGGGCCGCCCGCTCCTTGCCGTTGCCCACCAGCAGCCAGCGCCAGCGGGGTGGCAGCTCATCGCGTAGGCGGGCGAGGGCTTCGATCAGCACGTGGAAGCCCTTGTTGCGCTCCAGCCGGCCCACGCTCAGCAGCGCCAGGTCGGCCCGGTCGAGCTCCAGACGCGCCCGCAGCTCGCTTCGCAGCTCGGCCCGCACATAGCCAAGGCATTCGTCAACATCGATCGCGGAGGGGATCACCACAACGCGCCGCGGGTCCACCCCCAGGTAGCGGGGCAGGTCGTCCTGTGTGCAGGCGTCGGTGGCGATGGCGCGGTCGGCGCAGCGGTGGCCGTAGGCGTAGAGGGCGCGGAAGGGCGCGTAGGCCAGCCACTTGCGGCGGTCAGGGGTGCGGAACTCCTCCATGCCGTGGGGGTTGGCCACGAAGGGCACGCGGCGCAGCAGCGGGTCGCGCGAGCGGATGAAGCCGTAGCCGGTGGCGCAGAGCCCCTGGCTGTGGATCACGTCGTAGGCGCCGCGGCGGGCGGCGGCGGCGGCGGTCCTGCCGAGCTGCCAGCTGTACCAGGGATAGTTGATCTGCCTGCCGATCACGCCGTTGGGCGGCAGCAGCGGCGAGGTGTAGTCGTAGCGGAGCTGGACGACCGACCAGCGGCCACTGGCCACCGCCGGCAGTTGGTCAGCGATCGATCCTTCGGTTGTCAGTTGTCGGTCGCCCGTCGTCTGGACGTAGAGTGTGCCCTCTGCGCCCAACCGCTCCAGGTGCGTAACAAGATGGAAGACGTGGCGCTCGATGCCGCCGTAGCCGTGGAGAGGGAAGA
>DAOUGF010000072.1:0-9497 GCA_034429295.1 Chloroflexaceae bacterium | reverse complement strand
CAGCTGAAGACCTCGTTGTTGAGCACGATACACATCGGCTGGCCGACGTTGGTTGAGGTGAACTCAGCCAGCTTGGTGGCCGACTCGCCAGTGAAGGTGAACGAGACGGCGGGGCGGCTGCCGGCGACGCCGGTTTGGGAGAAGGCCGGCTGCACCGAGTTGGTGTCGAGGTCGGCGCCGTCGGTGATGCTCTCATAGATCGGGCCGGCAGTCTCGGGGATCGTGGCCGTGTCGGTGATGGCGTCGCTCGCCTCGAACTGGGGCGGGTTGGGGCTCGTGGTGGTGCGCACGATCGTGCCGGGGGGAAGATACTGGCCCTGCGGGTCGATAAACTCCAGGCGGCCGGTGCCGCGGATCGTTTCGACGGCCTGCTCGGGATTCTCCACGCCGGGGAGCTCAACAATAATGCGGTCGCTGCCCGCGAGCTGCACCACCGTCTCGCCGACGCCGAGGGCGTTGACGCGCCGCTCGATCACCTGGCGGGCCGTGTCCATCTCCTGGATGGTGACGTTATCGTCGGTGGCGCGTAGCAGCACCTGGATGCCGCCCTGGAGGTCGAGGCCAAGCCGGAGGCTGGTGTCGCGGCCAAGGAAGGTCTGGCTTGGATTAAAGACGATCCAAAGCGCCAGCCCGGTGATGATGGCAATCAGGGCCAGCGATGTGAGCTCTCTACTTCGCACGGCGTCCTTTGCTCCGATCGATGATGTTGTAGAACCGCGGCATTATAGGCGCGCGGCTGCGGGCTGTCAACCGACAGCCGCCAAGGCCGCGCGACATCTGTTGGAGCGGCACGATGGCGCCCACCGGGGCGGCGCAATGGCCGTTGGGGCGACACGATGGTCGCCCCCTACAAGCCTATTGGCCGGCGGCGCGGAGGGCAACCTCGATGGTGCCCGGCAGGCCGGAGGCGTCCACGAGCTGGCCGTTCACGCTGAAGGTGGGCGTGGCGTTGGCGCCGGCGGCGATAGCGGCCTCGGCGGCGGCCACAACGGCCGCCCTGTGGGTGCCGTTGCTCATGCAGCTATCGAACTGGGCGCGGTTCAGGCCGAGCTGGCCGGCGTAGCCGCTAAACACATTGGTGACCGTGCTCAGAGGCGACCACTGATCCTGGTTCCGGTAGAGCATCGCGTGCATCTGCCAGAACTGCCCCTGGTCGCCAGCGCAGCGGGCCGCCTCGGCGGCCGGCACCGCGTGCTGATGGCCCTGGAGGGGGAACTCGTGGTAGATAAACTGAATCTTACCGGTCTCTACATACTCGCTTCTGATGCTCTCGGCTAGGTTCGCCTCGTAGAAGCCGCAGGCCGGGCACTGGTAGTCCTCATAGCCAATCACCTTCACGGGGGCGTCGGGATTGCCCATGTACCAGAAGCCGTCTTCCGTCTGGCCGACGGGGGCGTTGACGGTGGTCACCGTGGCATTGCCGCCGCGCAACAGCTGGAAGGTGACCAGAAAGGTGACGCCTACGAGCAGGAGCGCACCTACGCCAAGGTAGAATGGAACGAGAGGGTTGCGTTTAGGCGCGGCGACCTTGCGCCCGCGCTGGCTAGGCACACTGCTCATGCAAAAACTCCTTACACTGGCGCCAAAAAGAGCGCACAATTTGTCGAATAACGCCGGCATTATAGCCCTGCGCGAGTCGCGCGTCAAACCCAAAAAGCGCACAGTTGCGGTATACTACCCGTCCATCCCTGCTCGCACAGCCCCCGCCTTCGAGCTGAGAGGCGCGCCATGAGCGACCCACCTTCCAGACCAGCGCACCCCCCACAGCCCGACCCAGGCAAGCTCTATGAGCTAGCACTACAACTCGCGCCCCTACTTGAGCCGGCCGAGACGATGGGCGGCGCCCTCAGCGCGTGCGCAACTCTCGCCGCGGCCGACGCCGGGCTCCTGCTCGCCGACGAGCTACCTCCCGCAGCGCTCGGTGTGCGCGCACCCAGTTCGGAGGAGGCCGAGCAGATCGCTGCCGCGCCGGCGGTGCGGGCCGCCGCCGAAATGCTGGGCGTGAGTCTCCTGCCGCCAGGCGCCGCGCCGCTGCCGGGCGCCGCCCTGATCGCGGCCGCTGTGCCGGGCGCGACCGGCAAGCAGGGGCTGCTGCTGCTGGCCCGCCCCACGCCCTTCGACCGAGAGGGGCGCGGTCTGCTGGCCTCGGCGCTGCCGCTGGTGGGCAAGACGCTCGAGCGGGCCCGGCGCCACGCCAGGCTCTCGGCAGCCGCGCCCTCCCGTGATGCTGCCGTAAGCCGGCTCGCCCACGACATCCGTAGCCCGCTGGTGGCGACCCAAGCCGCCCTCGATGTGGCGCAGCGCCTACTCCGCGGCACGCCCGCGCCGGAGCCGGTGCTCCAGGCCCTGGCCACCGGCCTGCGCAGCATACAGGCCGCGGTGGAGCTCTGCAACGATCTGCTGGAGATGAGCCGGCTCCAGCACGGCTTCACGATCACGCCCCGCCCGGTACCCTTGGAGCGCCTGCTCACCGACACCTGCCTGATGATGGAGCCGCTGGCCGCGCAACGGGGCCTGAGCCTGCAGGCGCCACCGCCCGACCCGGGCCTGCGCGCCCTGGGTGACGAGCGCCTGCTGCGCCGCTTGCTCACGAATCTCGTGGCCAACGGCCTGCGCTTCGCGCCGCCCGGCGGCTTCGTGGCGGTCGAGGGCCTGCCGGGCGATACCCCAGGCACGCTGCTGCTGCGGGTGAGCGACAACGGCCCGGGCATCCCGCCCGCGGAGCGGGAGCGGGTCTTTGTGCCATTCGCTCAGGGGCAAGGTGAGGTTGGCCGCGGCACCGGGCTCGGCCTGGCGCTCTGCCGCGAGGTGGCCCACGCCCATGGAGGCAGCATCTGGGCGGAAGATCGGCCCGGCGGCGGGACGAGCTTTGTGGTGCGACTGCCGGCCGGGTGAGCGACCGCGCCTCGCGGCCCGTAGCCGCTCACGAGGCCCAATCCTGCGGGACGAGGAAGCGGGCCATGTCGGCCTCGGGGGAGCCGGGCTCCGGCGCGTACTGAAACTCCCAGCGGGCCAGGGGCGGCAGCGACATGAGGATGGCCTCGATGTTGCCGTCGGTCTGCAGCCCGAAGCGAGTGCCGCGGTCGAGCACCAAGTTGAACTCCACATAGCGGCCGCGACGGTAGAGCTGCCAGGCTCGCTCGCGCTCGCCGTAGGGGGTGGCCATGCGGCGGCGCACGATCGGCAGATAGGCCTCGATGATGGCATCTGGGCCGGCGCGCACAAACTCGAGGGCGCGGGCGAAGCCATCGGCGCCTTCCGGCTGCAGATGGTCGAAGAAGATCCCGCCGATGCCCCGCATCTCCTTGCGGTGGGGCAGGTAGAAGTAGCGGTCGCACCACTCCTTCACGGACTGATAATCGACGACGCCGTGGCGTTCGACGTACTGTTTGAGGGCCCGATGGAAGTGGCGGGCATCCTCGTCGAAGCCGTAGTTGGGGGTCATGTCCATGCCGCCGCCGAACCAGCGCTCGTCGCCGGCCTCGAAGTAGCGCAGGTTGGCGTGGAAGGCGGGGACGAAGGGGTTGCGGGGGTGGAGCACCAGCGAGACGCCGGTGGCGAAGTAGGGCAGGCCCTTTATGGCCGGCCGCTCCTGCCAGAGGCTGGGCGGTACCTCGGCGCCGTGGACGGCGGAGACGTTCACGCCGGCGCGCTCGAAGACGGCGCCTTCGGTGAGCACGCGGGCGGTGCCGCCACCGCCGCCCGGGCGCTCCCAGGTTGAGCTGACGAAGGCGCCGGGCGGGAGGCCAGTGGAGGGGGCGCCCTCGCGCTCCACCGCCTCGAAGGCGGCGATCAGCGTGGCTTGGGCCCCGCGCATGAGCTCATGCACGAGCGAGCGGGTATCGGTGTGTGTCATTGTTATGGCTCCTTTAGTGCCAAGTGTGGGGCGGGGGGAGTTTTGGATCGCGAAAGGCGCGAAACGTAGCGAAAAACGCGAAACGAAAGCGCGAAGACGCGAAAGGAGAAGACGCGAAAGAAAACGCGAAGGGGCGAAAGGGACGACGCGAAACTTCGGGCGGCTGGCGGGGGCACAACGGGCGGTGCCCGCTCTCGGCGCCGAGGGGCATGTGCCGCCAGCTGCCTCGCCGGGAAAAGGTGTCGGCTTTGGGGTTTCCAAAGGGGGCGAGGGGCAAGCACTCCGAGATGCCTAGCGGGGGCGCTGGCGCCCTCCGGTTGACGCACCGCGGTGTCGGTGCTACGATCGGGCCGACGGCAGCAACATCCTCCAGCGAGCAGCGACCATGCACGTAACCTGGGCCAGGCTCCCCGTGTTGAGCCTTCTGCAGCGCGAGTTCGCCGGCTATAGCCTCGATACGCTGCGCCGCGACCTGCTGGCGGGCATCACTGTGGGCGCCGTCGGGCTGCCCCTGGCCCTCGCCTTCGGCGTGGCCTCCGGCGCCGACGCGGCGGCTGGCCTCGTCACCGCCATTCTCGCCAGCCTGATCATCGGCGGGCTTGGCGGCGCCGCCTTCCAGATCTCCGGCCCCACGGGAGCCATGTCGGCCATCCTGATCGCGATCGCGGCCCAGTACGGCCTCGCCGGCGTCTGGGTGGCCTGCGCACTCGCCGGGGTGATGCTGGTGCTCCTCGGCCTCTTTCGGCTCGGGCGCTACATCCAGTTCATCCCCGCGCCGGTGATCACCGGCTTTACCAGCGGGATCGCGATCATCATCGCCGTCGGCCAGCTCGATAATGTGCTGGGCGTCGCCAGCGAGCCAGAGGAGAACGCCCTCGCCAAGCTCTGGCACTATTTCACCAACCCGCCCACGCCCGATTGGCGCGCCGTGGCCGTGGCCGGGATCGTGGTCGTGACGATGGTCCTGCTGCCGCGCTTCCTGAAGGCCGTGCCCGCCTCGCTGGTCGGGATCGTCCTGGCCACGCTCGTGGCCACGGCGCTGAGCTGGGATGTGGCGACGATCGGGGCGATCCCGCGGACGATCCTGCTGGATAACCGGCTGACCCTGGGCACCATCCCGTGGGGCGAGCTCGATAACCTGCTGCTGCCGGCGCTCTCGATCGCGGCGCTGGGCGCGATCGAGAGCCTGCTCTGCGGCTCGGTGGGCGCCACCATGAGCGGCAAGCCCTTCGACAGCAATCAGGAACTGGTGGCCCAGGGCCTCGGCAACCTGATCATCCCCTTCTTCGGCGGCGTGCCGGCTACCGCGGCGATCGCCCGCACCAGCGTGGCGATCAAGAGCGGCGCCGCCACTCGCCTCACCAGCATCATCCACAGCCTGGCGCTGTTGCTGAGCGCCCTGGCCCTGGCGCCGCTGATCGGGCGCGTGCCCCTGGCTGCCCTCGGCGGCGTGCTGCTGGTAACGGCCTGGCGCATGAATGAGTGGGAGTCGATCCACTTCTACTGGCACAGCCGGCTGCGCCACGCCCTGATCGGCATGGTGGTGACGATGGTCGCCACGGCGGCGCTCGACCTCACCCAGGCGATCATTATCGGCGTGACGATCTCGGCGATCATCTACATCCGCCAGTCGGCGCTGAGCGCGGCTGTGGCCTCCGAGCCTGTGGACGCCGCACGGCTGCGGGCCCAGGGCTACAACATCCAGGTGAGTTGCCCGACTATGCGGGTCTACTACCTCACCGGGCCGATCTTCTTCGGCAGCGTCCACGCCGTGCTCGCGGCGTTCAAGGACGCCGCCCAGTACCACACGCTGGTCATCAGCATGCGGGGCGTGCCGCTGATCGACGCGATGGGCGCCAAGGCGCTGCGGGAACTGGTGGAGGAGCAGCAGGCCCGCGGCGGCCTGGTCTGCTTCACGGGGATGCAACCGGCGGTGCGCACGATGGCCGAGCGCGTCGGCCTGATCGAGCTCGTGGGCGAGGAGCATATCTACTGGAGCGGGGTGGAGGCGATCATCACCCTGCACGAGCGGCGCGAGATCCACGGGTGCTCCTTCTGCGGCGCCCAAGGCGCCGGCTGCCAGGTGCTCCAGGCGGCTCGCGAGCGGGTTCACCTTAATCCCCCGCCTGATCGGGAAAGTTTGGATCGCGAAAGTTTGGATCGCGAAAGACGCGAAACGTAGCGAAAAACGCGAAACGAAAACGCGAAGGCGCGAAAAGGAAGACGCGGAACGAAGTGGCGCGAAGCGCTTAAGAAGGCGCGAAAGCGCGGAACGAAGTGGCGCGAAGCGCTTAAGGGAAGACGCGAAAGCACCGCTGGTCATTCACGGGGCGCGCAGGGCTTCGCGCATCGCCTCCAGGGTTGTGTCGATGTCATCGGCGGTGTGGGCGGTGCTGACGAATCCGGCCTCGAACTGCGAGGGCGCCAGGTAGATGCCGGCATCGCAGAGGGCCCAGAAGAGGCGAGCGTAGCGGGCCGGGTCGGCCAGGCGCCGCGCCTCGGCGTAGCTCGTCACCCGCGCACCGGACTCCTTCAGGCAGTAGAAGCCGAACATTGTGCCCTCCTGCCCCACCTGGAGCGGCACGCCCAACTCTTCGCCAAGGCCGCGAACGCCGTCGGCGAGTCGCCGGGCCAGGGCCGCAGCCCGCGCGAAGGGCGAATCGGCGCCGCCCGCGAAGGCTGTGCGCAGCGTGGCCAAGCCGGCGGCCATCGCCAGGGGGTTGCCGGAGAGGGTGCCGGCTTGGTACATTGGGCCGGCCGGGGCCACGAGCTGCATGATCTCGCGCCGGCCAGCGTAGGCGCCCACCGGCAGGCCCCCGCCGATCACCTTGCCCAGACAGGTGAGGTCCGGCTGGAGGCCCCAGCGCCCTTGAGCCCCGCCGGGCGCCACCCGGAAGCCTGTCATCACCTCGTCGAGGATGAGCAGGGCGCCGTGGGCGCGGGCGACGCGCTGTAGGCCCTCCAGGAAGCCCGGCTCCGGCAGCACGAAGCCCATGTTCGCGGCGATCGGCTCGACGATCACGGCGGCGATCTGCTCGCCCTGAGCCGCGAAGAGCGCCTCCACGGCGGCCAGGTCGTTGTACTCGACGGTGAGCGTGTCGGCGGCGGCGCTCGCAGTGACGCCGGGGCTGTCGGGCAGGCCCAGGGTGGCGACGCCGCTGCCCGCCTGGACGAGCAGCATGTCGGCGTGGCCGTGGTAGCAGCCGGCAAACTTGACGATCTTGCTGCGCCCTGTGTAGGCACGGGCCAGCCGCAGCGCGCTCATCGTCGCCTCGGTGCCGGAATTCACGAAGCGCACCTGCTCCAGCCCCGGCATCAGCGCGATCACCTGCTCGGCCAGCTCCGTCTCCAGTGTCGTCGGTGCGCCGTAGCTCGTGCCCGCGGCCGCCTGCCGGGAGATGGCTTCGACCACCGCAGGGTGGGCGTGGCCCAGCAGCAGCGGCCCCCAAGAGAGCACGTAGTCGATGTAGCTGTTGCCATCCACGTCGTAGAGCCGCGACCCCGCGCCCCGCTCGAAGAAGATCGGCGTGCCCCCCACGCCGCGGAAGGCTCGCACCGGGGAGTTGACGCCGCCAGGGATCACGTTTTGGGCCTCGGCGAAGAGGGCTTTGGAACGGGTATATCGGTCTTTCATGGTTCGCTCCGCTTGAGTGGTGACAAGGTGATCGCGCTCGCTTCGCTCGCTAGGTGACAAGGTGATGCCTATCGGCGCCGTCAGGCGGTCACCCTGTCATCGGCGATAGCCTCGCACGAACTCCACCAGCCGCCGCACGTTCTCCTCGGGCGTCTCGGTGAGGATGCCGTGGCCGAGGTTGAAGATGTGGCCGGGGCGGCCGGCGGCCCGCTCAAGGATTGCCCTGGCGCGGCGCTCAACCTCCGGCCAAGGGGCATGGAGGGCCATCGGGTCGAGGTTGCCCTGCACCGCCACGTCGGGACCGAGCTGTGCCCAGCCGTCGTCGAGCCGGATGCGCCAGTCCAGGCCGATCACATCAGCACCGGTCTCGCGCAGCAGCGGGAGCATGCCGCTCATGTCGGTGCCGAAGTAGATGACGGGCGGCGGCTCAGCAAACGCCACGCGGAATGTCCGGAGCGCCGCCTGCACATAGGGCAGCACATACTCCTGATAGTCGTCGGGGGCGAGAGCGCCGGCCCAGGAGTCGAAGAGCTGCACCACGTCGGCGCCGGCCCGCGCCTGTGCGGCGAGATAAGCGGCCACCAGCTCGGCGAGTTTGCCCATGAGGGTGTGCCAACTAGCAGGATCGCCGTACATCAGGGCCTTGGTGCGGCGGTACTCCCTGCTGGAGCCGCCCTCGATCGCGTAGCTGGCGAGGGTGAAGGGCGCCCCGCTGAAGCCGATGAGGGCGGTCTCCGCGGGGAGGGCGCGGCGCACCAGGCGCAGCGCTTCGAGGGTGTAGCTCGAGTGCTCCTCGGGGTCGTACTGCCGCAGGGCGGCGATGTCGGCGGGGCCGCGGATGGGGTTATGGATCACCGGCCCCTCGCCCTTCGCGAAGCTGAGCTGAAGCCCCAGGCCCTCCAGCGGCGGCAGGATGTCGGCGAAGATGATCGCGGCGTCCATGCCGAAGGCTTCGATCGGCTGCAGCGTGATCTCGGCGGCCAGCTCCGGGCGCTTGACCATCTCGAGAAAGCCGTGGCGCTCGCGGATGGCCCGGTAGGCCGCCATGTAGCGGCCGGCCTGGCGCATCAGCCAGATGGGGGTGCGGTCGGTCGGTTCGCGACGGCAGGCGGCCAGGATGCGGTTTGTCATAGATTCACGGCGTGGTCCAGGCGGGGCGCCCACGACAGAGCATCCCCACGTATCGGGTTACAGGCTCTTCAGCCATCTCGCGGCGTCCTTCGCCCAATAGGTGATGATCATGTCGGCGCCGGCGCGGGCGATGGCCGTGAGGCTCTCCAGGGCCGCCTTGCGCTCGTCGAGCCAGCCCCGCTCGGCGGCGGCCTTGACCATGCTGTACTCGCCGCTCACCTGGTAGGCCGCCAACGGCAGATCGTGGCGGTCGCGCACCCGGCGGATGATGTCGAGGTAGGCCAGGGCCGGCTTGACCATCAGGATGTCGGCGCCCTCCTCCACGTCGAGCGCCACCTCGCGCAGGGCCTCGCGGCCATTGGCGGGGTCCATCTGGTACTGGCTGCGGTCGCCGAAGCCGGGCGGGCTCTCGGCGGCGTCGCGGAACGGCCCGTAGAAGGCCGAGGCGAACTTCGCGGCGTAGCTCATGATCGCCGTGTGCTGGAGCCCGGCCTTGTCGAGGCTGGCGCGGATGGCCGCGACCATGCCGTCGATCATGCCCGAGGGCGCGATGATATCGGCGCCGGCTTGGGCGTGGACCACGGCGGCCTTGCCGAGCAGCTCCAGCGTGGGGTCGTTCAGCAGGTAGCCCTCGTCGAGCACGGCGTTATAGCCCTCGGCACCCGGCGTGTTGATCACGCCGCAGTGGCCGTGATCCGTGTACTCGCAGAAACACATGTCGGAGATCACCAGCATCTCGGGCACAGCCCGCTTGATGGCGCGGGCGACTTGGGGCACGATCCCCTCAGGATCGAAGTTCTCGCTGCCTAAGGCGTCCTTGTGGGCGGGGATCCCGAAGAGCAGCACGGCCGGGATGCCGAGCTCGGCCAGGGCTTC
>DAOUGF010000071.1:0-3487 GCA_034429295.1 Chloroflexaceae bacterium | reverse complement strand
CTGCGGCCGGCTGGCCGATCAGATCACGCTGCGCCTGCCTGAGCGATTCGATCGGCCAGGGCTGCTGGTGGGCGCTCTGATCGCCGCCGCCGTATTCGTGGGCGGCGCGCTCCAGACGAGCCCGCTCGCCGCCTTGCTCTCGCTGCTCCCCGGCTTCGCCAGCGGTGTGGATAGCTTCCGGGCCTACTTCTATTTACTGCTCGCTCTCTACCTCTACTGGCGCGGCACCCGCCTCGACACCCGCGACAGCTCGGCGATCGGGGCGCTCTTCGGCCGCGGGGCCGCCGTGGGCGTGGCCTGCCTGCTGCTCGGCGCCCTCTTCGGCACCGGCGCGCCCCTCGGCTCGCTGCCGATCCTGGCCCATGTGATCGGCCTGATCAGCCTGGGGCTCATGGCGATGGCCCTGTCCCACGCCCAGGAGGTCGCCGGCGGCCGGCTGCAGGGCCTGAGTTGGCGCTGGCTGCTGACGCTCGGCGGCGCCGTGGCCCTGGTGATCGCGATCGCCATGCTCGCGACCGGCGTGCTCGGCGGGCCTGAGGCGATCGCCGCGGCCCGCGGCCTGCTGCAGCTGGCTCTGCTGCCGTTCGCCCTCGTCGGTGCCGCCCTGGCTTGGGTGGTCGTCGTTTTGATCGGCGAGCCGCTGATGAGGCTGATCGAGGCCATCCTGGCGCGCTTCGAGGGGCTCGAGCCCCCGCCGGTGGACCCGGTCTTTGAGGCGGAGCAGTCGGCCCCCGAGGCGCTCGCGACGATCGAGAGCCTGGCCAGCGGCGCGACCTTTCTGCTCGCCCTGATCCCAATCGCCATCCTCATCCTCGCCATCCTGCTGATGCGCCAGCGGACGCGGCCGCGGCCCGGGGCCGATGAGGAGCGGGAGACCCTCGGCTTGCTCTCGAACCTCGGCGACGACCTGCGGGATCTGCTGCGGCAGCTGCGCAACCCCTTCGCCCGCCCTCTTGTGGGCCTGCGGGCGGCGTTGGCCCGGCTCGTCGGCGATGACCCCACGACGCGGGCCAGGCGGGCCTATGTGCGGCTGCTGCTGCTGCTCGAAGCCCGCGCGCAGCCGCGGCCGCTGCCGCAGACGCCAGCCGAGTTCGCCCCCACCGCCGCCGCCGCCGCACAGGCGCCCGAGGCTGTGGAGCGGCTGACTGCAGCCTACGAGCGGGCCCGCTACAACCCTGTGGGCGTCGAGCCTGCCGATGCCGAAGCCGCCGAGGCCGCCCTGCGCGCCATCGAGGGGCGCTGATCCAGCAACCTCTGGCCGCCTGCCGCACGGTTCTCGGCTCCGCCCATGCGCCTCTGCCGCACCATCCCGCCGGAGGCCCTATTGGAGCACGATCCACGATGAACAAGCCGCTCCCCTTCACGGCGGCGCAGGCCCGGGCCATCGTCGCCGCCCACCCCACGCCGCTCTACCTGTACGACGAGGCGGGCATCCGCGGGGCTGCTCGCGCGTTGCAGGCGGCCTTCGCCTGGGCGCCCTCCTTCCGCGAGTTCTTCGCAGTGAAGGCCACGCCCAACCCGCATATCCTGCGCCTGCTGGCGGAGGAGGGCTGCGGCGCCGACTGCTCCTCGCTCCCCGAGCTGCTGCTCGCCGAGCGGGCGGGGATCAGCGGCGAGGCGGTGCTGCTCACCTCGAACAACACGCCGGCCGAGGAGTTCGTGGCGGCGCGGCGTCTCGGCGCGCTGATCAACCTCGACGATGTTGGCCATCTGGAGTACCTGGCCCACCACGCCGGCCTCCCCGACTTCATCTCGTTCCGCTATAACCCCGGCCCGCTGCGGGAGGGCAACGCCATTATCGGGCGGCCCGAGGAGGCCAAGTTCGGCGTCACTCGCGAGCAGCTTTTCGAGGGCTACGCCGCGGCCCGCGCGATGGGTGTGCGCCGCTTCGGCCTGCACACGATGATCGTCTCCAACGAGCTCGACCCCAACTCCGTGATCGCCACCGCGCAGCTGCTCTTCGGCCTGGCCGCCGAGTTGAAAGCGAAGCTTGACATAAGTATCGAGCTGGTGAATCTGGGCGGCGGGATCGGCATCCCCTACCGGCCGGAGGATCGGCCGGTAGACCTGGCGTACGTGGGCGCTGGCGTACGGGCAGCGTACGAGGCGACCTTCGGCGGAGCCGGGCTGGCGCCAGCGCTGGCGATGGAGTGTGGCCGGCTGATCACCGGGCCCCACGGCTATCTGCTGGCCACGGTGCGCCACATCAAGCGCACCTATAAGCAGTACGCCGGCCTGGATGCCACGATGGCCAACCTGATGCGCCCCGGCATGTACGGCGCCTACCACCATATCACCGTGCTCGGCAAGGAGCAGGAGCCGGCCACCGAGCGCTACGACGTGACGGGCTCGCTCTGCGAGAACAACGACAAGTTCGCGATCGACAGGGAACTGCCGCCGCTGGCACCCGGCGACCTCGTGGTGATCCACGACGCTGGCGCCCACGGCCACGCGATGGGCTTCAACTACAATGGCAAGCTGCGCTCGGCCGAGCTGCTGCTGCGGGCGAACGGCGAGACGCAGCTCATCCGCCGCGCGGAGACGGTGGAAGACTACTTCGCGACGATCGTGTGGGAGTGATTTAGCGCTGACTTAGCGTTGCGCAAGGTGACCCCTAGCAGCACCGGCAGGCGGTCACCCTGTCACCTTGTCACTCCACAGGGACGAGCTGCTTGCGGGCGATGCGCTCCGTGAGGACGCCGGCAGGCTTGGAGGAGGCGCGCTCGGCGAGCAGCACCAGCGAGCGTGGCTGCAGCTGGTAGATCTCAGTTGTGGGGGCCCGGTCGCCGTTGGCCGATGGATCGGCCGTGTCCACCAGCACTTCCCAGAGCGGGTCGTCGGGCCAGTCGGGGAGGATGAAGGGGATGGGGTCGTGGCTGCCGTTGAAGAGCACGAGCAGCACATCGTCGTGGACGGGACGGCCCTGCTCGTCCTGCTCGCGCATCACGCGGCCGTTGAGCAGCAGGCCAAAGCAGCGCAGCTCGGCGTTGTGCCAGAGGCTGGGGCCGATCTCCTGGCCGTCGGGGCTGAGCCACTCCACATCGTAATCAGCGCCGCCGGGCGTGAGCGCGCCCTGAAAGAATTGGCGCCGGTGGAGCACGGGGTGGCGGCAGCGCAGCGCGATCAGCCGGCGGGTGAAGGCGAGCAACTGCTCGCCCTCGGGGTCGGGCGACCAGTCGACCCAGCTGATCTCGTTGTCCTGGCAGTGCGCGTTGTTGTTGCCGCGCTGGGTGCGGCCCCGCTCGTCGCCCGCGAGGATCATGGGCGTGCCCTGGGAGAGCAGCAGGGTGGCGAGGAAGTTGCGCATCTGGCGCAGGCGCTGCTCGCGGATCTCTGGGTCGTCGGTGGGGCCTTCGACGCCGAAGTTCCAGGAGTTGTTGTGGCTGTCGCCGTCCCGGTTGTCCTCGCCGTTGGCCTCGTTGTGCTTCTCGTTGTAGCTCACCAAGTCCCGCAGAGTGAAGCCGTCGTGGGCGGTGACGAAGTTCAC
>DAOUGF010000070.1:0-15019 GCA_034429295.1 Chloroflexaceae bacterium | reverse complement strand
GGTACGGGAAGCGGCTCAAGTGGGCACTGCACAGGCCGGCCGTGTCCATCTCGACCACGCCCGCGGCGATCGGCATGTAGGCGGCCCGGTAGGCCACGGCCGACTTCACGACGATCAGTTTCTGCTGCTCCGGGATCACCCCTGCCCCCCGTAGCTGGGCCAGGTCAAACGGGGGCGTCTTGCGCTCGGTGAGCACAAGGTTCACCCCGCCGGCGCGCAGCCAGGCGGTGCGGCCCATACGGATCGTGTCGCCGTAGAAGGCGGCGAAGTGGTTGGCCTTCAGCTCGCAGGGGAAGGTGCCATCGGTGAGGCGGCGAACGACGCCCCGGAGCCGCACAGGGTCGCCGTGCCAGCGATCCACCTTGCCGCCGACCGTCAACTCCAGCTCGGCGCCCTCGCCGGCGGCCCAACAGGCCGCCACGGCCTCGGGGTCGGCGATCACCACGGCGCCCTCCACTACACCGGCGGCGAGCATGGCCCGCAGGGCGTCGGTGCCGTCGCCGGGCGTGCCGCCGCCGATATTGTCGGCCGAATCCACCAGGATGATCGGCCCGCCCGGCATGGCGAGGGCGCGGCGCACCGCCTCGTCGGGCGGGTAGATCGTCGGGAGCGCGGCGTGCCGCTGCTCAAGCAGCAGGACGGCGAGTTCGTCGGCGTAGCGGCGGGCGAGCGCCGCATCGCCGTCGGTCGTCACGATCACGCTGGCGCCAGTGTCGGGTGTGTCGGCGTAGGCGAAGCCGCCCATCACGCAGATCGAGATGACACGCGGGTCGGCCCTGAGCTCGGCGGCCCGCTCGTGGACGGCCCGCAGGGGCAGATCGTCGGTGCCGGTGGCCTGGGGCGCCAGCAGGAGCGGCGGCCGGGCGAGGGCCGTCGTCGGGCGCAGCCCATCGCGGAGCAGGCGCCCCATGATCGTCGCCGCCTCGACGCCCCGCTCGTATGGGTCGATGTGCGGGTTGGTGTTGAAGGCGACCAGCACGTCTGCCAACGCGGCCGTCCGCTCGCCGATGTTGCCATGCATGTCGAGCTCCACCACCACCGGGATGGCGGGGCCAACGAGGGCCCGCACCTCGGTGAGCAGGTTGCTCTCCACGTCGAGCTCGCCCTCGGCGACCATCGCGCCGTGGAGCGCGAGCAGCACCCCGTCGAGGGGGCGCGCCGCGGCCAACCGCGCGAGCAACTCCTCGCGCAGGGCGGCGTAGGCCGCGGCTGTGACGGTGCCGCCGGGCATCGCCGCGGCATAGAGCGTCGGAACGGCGAGCAGGCCCGCGGCCTCACAGCCGGCCAGCATGCCGCCGACACCGGAGCTGGTGCCGGCCATGGCCTGGGCGAGCTCGTCGCCGCGGTAGAGCGATTGGGCGGCGAACTGCTCCAGCCCCGTCGGCGGCTCGGCGAAGGTGTGGGTCTCGTGGATGATCCCGCCCACGGCAACGCGAGGGCGCCGAGCGTTCATGGCTCCCGTACCTCCTCCAGCGCCTCGGCCAGCGCCGCCAGGGTACGCTCCACGTGGGCGTGGGTATGGGCGGCCGAGATGTACCAGATGCCGCGATCGATGACGCGCACGCCGCGCCGCAGCAGGGCCACCTTCAGGCGCCCGTAGCGCTCTTTGTCGCAGTGCAGAGCGTAGTCGCGGTAATCCCGCAGCTCCTCCTTCGTGGTGAAGGAGAGGTGGAAAGCCGTGGGAAGCCCCTGGACGAGCAGCGGCAGGTCGAGCCGGCGCGCCAGGGCTCTGATCCCCTCCATCAAGGCGGTGCCGATCTCCTCCATGTGGCGGTAGATCGCGCCGTCGTCGCGCTCGAGCTCGGCGAGGGCAGCCGCGGCGGCAGCCATCGAGATCACATTGCCGTTGAAGGTGCCGGAGTGATTCACGTCGCGGGCGAAGCGCTCCATATAGTCGGCCCGGCCCACCAGGGCCGCGGTGGAGAAGCCACCGGCCATCGCCTTGGCGAAGGTGGCGAGGTCGGGCGTCACGCCGAAGCGGCCTTGGGCGCCGCCGAGCCCCAGGCGGAACCCGGTGATGATCTCGTCCATGTAGAGCAGGGCGCCGTACTGGTCGCAGAGGCGGCGCAGGCCCTGCAGGAAGCCGGGGGCCGGCTGGATGGCGCCGGTGTTACACATCATCGGTTCAGTCATCACCGCGGCGATCTCGTGGCCCCGCTCGGCGAAGAGTTGCTCGACAAGCTCGAGGTCGTTCCAGGGCAGCAGTAGGAAGTCGCCGAGCACGCTGGCCGTCTGCCCGGCGGTGGCCAAACGCAGCTGTGGGCGCTCGCGGGGGCCGGCCTGCTCGGGGGGCGTGGCGACATTGAGTAGCACATTGTCGAACCAGCCGTGGTAGTGACCCTCGAAGCGCAGGATCAGGGTGCGCCCGGTGACGGCGCGGGCCAGCCGCATGGCCGCCTGCACCAGCTCGGAGCCGCTCACGCCGAAGCGGCAGAGTTCGGCGCACGGCACCAAACGGACCAGGGCCTCCGCCACCTCGACCTCTAGCTCATGTTGGCCGGCGAAGAGTTGGCCCCGGCGCATCGCGCGGTTCACCGCGTCGAGCACGGCGGGGTGCGAGTGGCCTAGGATCATGGGGCCCTGGCCGAGCACGTAGTCGATATACTCGTTGCCGTCGGCGTCGGTGAGGATGGCCCCCTCCGCATGGGAGAAGAAGAGCGGGAACGGGCGCTCGCCCGCGCGTACGTTACTGGTCACTCCCCCTGGGATGGAGCGGCGGGCACGCTCCAGCAGCCGCTGTGACTCGGCCCACATAGTGTCGTTCCTTTCCTGATCTGAGACGGCCCGCTCACCCCGTGGTCTCGGGCGGCACCTCAAGCACAAACGCAACCGTATCGCCGGCGAAGACGCGGGGCAGGGTGCGGACGAACAGCACCCGCCCGGCGCGCGCCGCCCTCACCACCGCGAGGGTGGTGCCGTCAGGATGGCGGACGCTGCCGAGGGGCTGCCCCCGTTCGACCTGCTGCCAGAGCTCCACGGCCGGCACGAAGATCCCGGCAGCGGGACTTGGGTGATCTACCTGGAGGTGGCCCGAGCCCTCGGAGGCGTCTTCGACCACGAGCGAAGCGCTCGTGGGGTACTCCCCCGGCAGCACGCCCAGGAGGGCCAGCAGGTTCCGCAAGCCGGCCCGCGCCTTCGCCACGTCGGCCGGCAAGGCCCTGCCCTCGCCCCGCAGCTCGACGTAGATCGCCGGCACGTTCAGGTCGGCGGCGGCCGAGAGCGTGCGCCCCGGTAAAGGGGAGGTACCCCAGACAAGGTCGAGGCCGAAGGCGATGGCCGCGGCCCGCTGCCGCTCGCCAACCGCGTCATCTCGCAGCATGTAGCCGGCCAATTCGCGGATGGCGTATGCGTTCCCGCCGGCGTGCAGGTCGGCGTATAGATCCGCAGCCGGCAGCAAGTGGGCTTGGAAGGCGTGGGCGATGCGTTGGGTGACGCTGCCGTCCGGGCTGCCAGGGAAGACGCGGGCTAGGTTGAGATGATCCCACGCGCCCTCCCGCGTGGCAGCGGCGAAGGCAGGCCCGTTCAGCACGGGCACGCCGACGAAACTGCCGGCCATGGCCTCCACATCGAGATCGTCAAAAAAGTCCTGGATGGCGATCACGCCCTCGTATTCGTCGCCGTGGACGGCGCCGCTCGCTAGGAGCGTGGGTCCGGGGCGACGCCCGCGGGCCACGAGCACAGGTAGGGCCAGCGGCTGACCGTCGGGCATGCCTGCCACGAGCAGGTGCAGCCGGCGCTTGACGCCAGGCGGGCAGCGCTCGAGGCGGAAGTCAGCGATCGGCAGGCGCTCAGCGAGGCTCCACATAGATCCCCCTCACAGAAAGCCGTGGCGGCGCATCACGTCGGCCACGCGCGCCTCCTCAGCGGGCGTGAAGCTGTGGAGCGGCTCGACGACGCGGGTATGGGCGATCACGCCCTTGAGCTTGAGGCCCGTCTTGAAGCCACCCAACGCCGACGCGCTCGCCGAGTAGCCTGGGTCGCCTTGGGTGATCAGCTCGCGGAAGCAGGCCAGCAGCCGCTCCTGCACAGCAGCGGCCTCGGCCCAGTCACCGGCGCGGGCCAACTCGTAGAGCCGCACGTACTCGGCGGGAAAGACATTGCCTAAGCCCGGCACGCTGCCGTGGGCGCCCATGTGGATGCAGGAATCGACGATCAGCTCGGAGCCGGTGAAGGCGCGGAAGGGCAGGTGGCGGGTGCGCATCAGCACCTCGCGGAAGCCGTGGAAGTCGCCGCTGCTATCCTTGAGGCCGCAGATCGTGCCCTCCTCGGCCAGCGCGACGACCGTGGCGGCCTCCAGCTTCACGTTCACGGCGCCGGGCACGTCGTAAGCCAGGATCGGCAACTCCACCGCGGCCCGCACGGCGCGGAAGTGTTCCAGCAACTCGCGCTGCCCGACCCGATAGTAGTAGGGCGGCGCCAGCACAATGGCGTCGGCGCCGGCGGCGCGGGCCATCAGGCCGTTCTCGATGCAGCGGCGGGTCGAGGTGTCGAAGATGCCCGCGAGGATAGGGGCGCGGCCCGCGGCCGCGGCGACGGTCGTCTCCAGCATCAGGCGGCGCTGCTCGGCGGTGAGCACGGCCAACTCGCCGGTGGAGCCCAGCACGAAGAGACCGTGGACCCCGGCGGCGAGCTGGAACTCCACCAGGCGGCGAGCGGACTCGACATCAATCTCGCCGTCGGGGGTGAGTGGGGTGCAGATCGGCGGGATGATCCCGTGGAGGACTGTGTGATCGAAGCTCATTGCTGCCTCAGTAGCTCAGGAAGCCGCCATCCACAAGCCAGGTGGCCCCGGTGACGAACGCGGCCTCGTCGCTGGCGAGGAAGGCTACCACCGCGCCGACCTCATCGGGGGTGCCGCGGCGGCCGAGGGGAGTGAAGCGGAAGAACTTGCCGCTCGCTCCACGGGCGGCGGCGTCGGCCACCACGCTGTGGCTGGCCTCAGTGTCGATGTCGCCGGGCGCCACGGCGTTCACGCGGATGCCGTAAGGCGCCAGTTCGATCGCCGCGGTCTTGGTGAGGCCGTCGAGGGCCGCCTTGGCGGCGCAGTAGGACGCGGCGTGCTCCTGGGCGGCGTACTGGGCCACCGAGGAGATGTTGATGATGCTGCCGCCGCGGCCCCCGGCGACCATATGCAGGGCGGCCTCCTGGGTGCAGATGAAGGCGCCGTTGAGGTTGACATCGATCACCTCGCGCCAGTGCTCGTCGCTCTCCTCCAGGAAGGGCCGCGCCGCCACGGCGGCGCCGGTAAGTGCGGCATTGTTCACCATCACGTCCACAGGGCCGAACTGCTCGGCCGCCGCCGCGATCGCCGCCCGCACCTCGTCGCGGCGCCGCACGTCGCACCCCAAGCCGATCGCCCGCGCGCCCTCGGCCCGCAGCGCCGCAGCGGCCTCCTCGGCGACGCCCGCACGGCGCTGGACCAGCGCTACCGCCGCGCCCGCGGCCACGCAACTCCTGGCGATGCCCAGGCCGATGCCCGTGCCCCCGCCCGTGATCACCACGACCTTTCCGGCCAGCCTGCCGCCCATCGCCCCTCCCTCACCCTGCAACCAGCGACAGTATCTCATCGGCGCGGATGCGCTCCACCGCGCGGCCCTCGGCCATGCGCTGCACCGCCGCCGCGTCCTTGAAACCGATTCCCGTGAGCCAGCACGCCACCGTCTCGTCGCCCTTCAGCCGCCCGCTCGCCAGGTCGGCCCGCACAGCCGCCAGGGTGGTGGCCGCGGCCGGCTCCACAAAGATCCCCTCCATCGCGGCCAGCTCGGCTTGGGCCTGGTAAGTCGCCTCGTCGGGCACGCTCACGGCCCAACCGCCGGACTCGCGGATGGCGCGGAGGGCCAGGTCGCCGTCGGGCGGCGCGGTGAGCTGGATGCCGGAGATTGTGCTCGCGCAGCCGGCGATCGGCGCCACCGGCCTGCCCGCCGCCCACGCCTGGGCCACCGGGTCGCAGCCGCTGGCCTGCACGGCCACCATGCGCGGCAGGCTGTCGATCAGGCCGGCGGCGCGCCACTCTACAAAACCCTTCCACGAGGCGCTGAGCAGCCCGCCGCCGCCCACAGGCACGTAGACCACGTCGGGCGCTCGCCCGCCGAGTTGCTCGCAAACCTCGTAGCTGATCGTCTTCGCCCCCTCCATCGCGTGGGGGCTGAGGGTGCGGGCGGTGACCAGCATCAGCCAGTTGTTGGCGGCGCAGATGGCGGCGATGTTGCGCCAGGTGGCCTGCTCCACCTCGGGGTCGTAGCCGAGGCGATCCACGGCCCGCACAGTCGGGCCATATGCGAGGATCTGGGCAAGCTTGGCGGGCGCGGCCCGCTCCAGCGTGAAGAGGTGGCCAGCCACGCCGGCCCGCGCGCCGTAGGCGGCGATCGCGGCGCCCGCGTTGCCCGACGAAGTGGCCGCCCAGGCCGTCTTGCCCCGCTCGCGCAGCCGGGCGATCCCGACGGCGGCGATCCGGTCCTTGTACGAGCCGGTGGGGTTGGCGCCCTCCAGTTTGAACCATAGGCCAGGCAGACCGAGAGTGGCGCCCAACCGGCCGGCGGGAAGCAGAGGCGTGTCGCCCTCACCCAGACTCACAGCATAGGACGCATCGCGCAGCGGCAGACGAGCGGCGAAGCGCCAGATACCAGGGCGGCTGCGGTCGACGCTGAGGGGCTGCGGGTAGCTGATCTCGATGAAGCCCCCGCACGCAGGGCAGGCGCCACCGTCGCCGTCAGGCGTGGGGAGGCCACACTCCCCACAGGTGAGCTCAAACATCGCCGTGATCTCGCTTGACATTCAGGGTGACGCCCATACAATACAAGCACCGCCGTTTCAAGTCAAGATACCACTGTTTCTTCTGACGAAACCCGAAGGCCACGCGATGCCGAACGACTACATCGTCAAGCCGGTGTACAAGGCGCTCCAGGTGCTGATCTGCCTCGGCGAAGAGCGCCGCGAGATGGCGCTCTCCGAGGTCTGCTACCGGGTGGGCATGCCGAAGACCACCACCTTCCGTTACCTGCAGACACTCTGCGCCTGCGGCTTCATCACCCACGACCCCGATACCGACCTCTACCGGATCGGGCTGCGGCTCTGGTCCCTCGGCCAGATGGCCCGCGAGCCGCTGCACCTGCGGGAGCTCGCGCTGCCCTCGATGCGCGAGCTGCGGGACCGCTTCAACGAGACGGTCAACCTCGGCGTGCTCGACGGGCGCGAGATCGTCTACCTCGACATGGTGGAGAGCCGGCGCTCGCTGCGCATGCAAGCCCAGCTCGGCGGCCGCGACCCTGTCTACTCTACGGCGCTCGGCAAGGCGATGCTGGCCTTTCTGCCCGAGGAGCGCTGGGCCGAGCACCTGCCGGCGCGGCTTACGCCGCGTACCGAAGCCAGCCACAGCTCCATCGCGGCCCTGCGGGAGGATCTGCGGCGCACCCGCGAACGAGGCTACGCTCTCGACGACGGCGAGAACGAGGAGGGAGTCCGCTGCGTCGGCGCGCCGATCTTCAACCAGGACGGCCAGGTGGTCGCTGCGGTCAGCCTCTCGGCGCCGGCGGCGCGCATGAGCGACCGGGCCCTGCCCGAGGCCGCATCCGCCGTGATCCAGACGGCCCAGGCGATCTCGCGCCGGCTCGGCCATCGGCAAGGGTGAAGTCACTCGAGCGCATCCAGTGCGGCGCGTAAGTCGCGCGGCAGGCCCTTCGCCGCGGCGAGTCCCTGGTCGACGTGGGCCGGGTCGCGGGCGCCGATCAGCACGCTGGTCACGCCGGGGCGGCCGAGCACCCAAGCGAGGGCGGTGTGGGCCATCGGCAGCCCGGCGCCGGCGGCTAGCTCCCGCAGCCCCTCCATCACACGGAAGCGGGCGGGAGTGAAGTAGATCTCCTGGTGGGCCGGCACGATGTCGAAGCGGGTGCCCTCGGGCACGCCGCCGCCGCGCCGGTACTTGCCGGTGAGGAAGCCGGCGCCGAGCGGGCTGTAGGTGATCACGCCGAGCCCCTGGTCGGCGCAGAGTGGCAGCAGCTCCTGCTCCACGCGCCGGTCGGCCAGATTGTAGACCGGCTGGGTCGACTCGAAGCGGACGAGGCCGCCCACATCCTGGCGCCAGAGGGCCTTCGTCAGCTGCCAGGCCGCGTAGTTGCTGCAGCCGATGGCGCGGGTCTTCCCGGCCCGGACCAGCTCGTCCATCGCCCCCAAGGTCTCTTCCAGGGGCGTCTCAGGATCCCAGCGGTGGAGTTGGAAGAGATCTACGTGCTCCACGCCGAGGCGCCGCAGGCTGGCCTCGCATGAACTGCGCACGCGCTCGGCGGTGAGGGTGCCGCTCACCTTGGTGGCGAGGGTGATCTGGTGGCGGACCCCGCGTTCGGCGAGCCAGCGGCCGATCAGCTCCTCGGAGCGACCGGCGCCATAGGCCTCGGCGGTGTCGATCAGCGTGATGCCCCGCTCGAGTGCGCGGTCGAGCACGCCGAAGGTTGTCTGCCCGTCGATCTCACGGCCGAAGGTCGCCCCGCCGATCCCGATCGCGCTGACGCGCAGGCCGCTCCGCCCCAGGCTCCGCTGCTCCATCGCGCCCTCCTCAGCTCGCCGGCGTGCCGAGTTCGGCCAGAGGCCGCTCCACCGGAACGACATCGAGGGGCAGGCGCACCGGCTGGCCGCTGTGGGCCGAGCGCACACAGGCCTCGCACAACTCAACCGCCGCCCGGCCGTCCTCGCCGCTCACCGCGGGCGGCCGGCCCTCCCGCAGGCTGTCGATGAACTCCTGCACCATCGCCGCGTGGGCCGCCATGCGCACCGGCGAGTTCGGGTCGTTGCGGAAGTCGAAGGGCGGCTGCTCCCAGATCACCTCCCAGCGCCGGTCCTTGCCGAGGCGCACATTCGAGTACTGGTCCATCTCCAGCAGGCCCTGCTCGCCAACCACCATGAAGCGCGTGCCGTGCTCGGGGAATTCGGCGTTCGGCAACTCGAAGCAGATGTTCAGCTGGGCCATCGCGCCGCTGGCGAAGCGCAGTTGGGCCATCGCGCTCATCGCGGGGAAGGGCAGGCCACTCTGCGTGTCGAGGTAGGCGAACACCTCGGTGGCCTCGCTGCCGGTGAGCCAGCGCATATAGTCGAAGTTGTGCACCGCCTGGTCGAAGAAGTGGCCGCCGCCCGTATCCTCGGCGATCCACGGCTTCTCGGCGACGAAGCCCTGGAACAGCTCGCGGGAGTGCATGGCGTAGGTGCGGATCTGCAGCACCCGCCCGATCGCGCCCTCATCCACCAGCTGTTTGGCGCGAGCCATGGTGCCGCGGTAGCGCAGCGTCTGGCAGACCATCAGCGACACGCCCGCCTCGCGACAGGCGGCGATCATCGCGTCGGCCTGGGCCACGCTCGGCGCGAAGGGCTTCTCGCTGAGCACGTGCTTGCCGGCGGCTGCCGCGACCCGTACTTGCTCCAGGCGGATCTGCTCGGGGGTCGCGAGGATCACGGCGTCCACGTCGGGCCTGGCCACCAGCGCCTCAAGCGACGGCTCGGCGTCCAGGCCATACTCGGCGGCCAGCGCGGGGGCGCGGCGGCCCACGGCGACGGCGACCGGCACGGCGCCCGTGGTGTGGTTGGCGAGGGCTTCGGCGTAGGTACGGCCCATGTAGCCGGAGCCGACGATGCCGATGCGAACGGTGTCCATGCTACTCCCTCAGTTGATGCGCCGCTCGCTGGCGGCGTCGAAGAGGTGCAGGCGCGCCCAGGGCACCCGCAGGCTCACGCTCTCGCCCAGCTGCGGCGCGCTGTCGGGCTCGACCCTGGCGATGAGGCGGTGCGGCCCGCGCCGCACCTCCACAAAGGTGTCGGAGCCGAGCGGCTCCAGCAATTCCACCTCGCCGGTGAAGGCCGCGCCGTCGGCGCCGTCGGGCGGCCCCAAGCGCACATCCTCTGCCCGCGCGCCGAGCAGCACCTCCTGCTCGCCGCCCGCGAGGCCTGGCGGCAGCGCCTCGAGCGGCCAGCGCAGGCGCAGATCGTCGGCCGCCAGCTCGGCGTAGCCCTCGGCGATCCGCAGCCGGCCCGAGATCAGGCTCATGCGCGGCTTGCCGATGAAGGTCGCCACGTAGACGTGGTTCGGGCGCCGGTAGACCTCCTGGGCCGGGCCGTACTGCACCACCACGCCGTCGCGCATCACCGCCACCAAGTCCGAGAGGATCATGGCCTCCTCCTGGTCGTGGGTGACGAAGATCGATGTGGTGCGCAGGCTCTGGTGCAGGCGCTTGATCTCCACCCGCATACGGGTCCGCAGCGCGGCGTCGAGGTTGGAGAGCGGCTCATCGAAGAGGAAGACCCGCGGCTCCTTGACCATGGCCCGCGCCAGGGCCACGCGCTGCTGCTGCCCGCCGGAGAGCTGGCTAATGCGCCGCCCGAGCAGCGCGCCCAGCTCCAGCGCCTCCGCTGTGGCCTTCACGCGGCGCTCGATCTCGTCCCGCGGGCGGCGCTGCAACTTGAGGGCGAAGGCGATATTGTCGAAGACGTTCATGTGCGGGTAGAGGGCGTAGTTCTGGAAGACCATCGCCATGCCGCGCTCGTGGGGCGCCCAGGCGGTGATCGCCACGCCGTCGAGCAGGATGTCGCCCTGCGTCACCCGCTCCAGCCCGGCGGTCATATTCAGCGTCGTGGTCTTGCCGCAGCCCGACGGGCCGAGCAGCGTCACGAAGGAGTGATCGGGGATATTGAGCGAGACATCGCGCACCGCATGGACGGGGCCGAAGCGCTTCGAGAGGCCGCGCAGCTCTACCCGGCTCATTGGCTCACCTCAGTACTTCATCCCTTCCACCAGGCCGCGCACGATGAAGCGGTTCAGCACAAACACCAGCAGTACTGGGGGCAGCAGGGCGAGCATGCCGGCTGCCGCCACCAGCGAGGTGTCGGAGTGGAAGGTGGTGCTGACCAGCGACGAGAGCTTCACCGTCACGGGCACGGCGACGCGGGTCGAGAGGATCAGCCCAAAGAGGAACTCGTTCCAAGCGCCGATGAAGGCGAAGACGGCGGTGGCGACTACGCCGGGCGCGGTGACGGGGATGATCACCCGCACCAGGGCGCCGAGGCGCGAGCAACCGTCCATGCGGGCCGCCGCCTCCAGGGCGTAGGGCACCTGCTCGAAGAAGTTCTTCAGCATCCAGATCACGTAGGGCAGCAGGAAGGCCGTGTAGACGACGATCAGCCCGAGGTGGGTGTCGAGCATGCGCAGGTTGCGCAGCAGCAGGAACATCGGGATGATCAGGATCATCGCGGGGACCATGCGCGCCACGATGCTCAGGCTGAGGTAGAGGTTGCGGTGCGGCACGTTCAGGCGGGCCAGCGGGTAGGCCGCAAGCGCGCCGAAGGTGAGGCAGAGCAGCATCGTGGCCGTGGAGACGATAGCGCTGGTACGCAGGGCCGAGACGAACTCGGGCTCGGCCAGCGTGGCCGCGTACCAGCGCAGGCTCGTCTGCTCCAGCCGCAGTCGGGGCGGCACCGAGACATAGTTGATCTCGGGCTGCACACTCATGGTGGCGATCCAGGCCACCGGCGCCACGGTCCAGAGTAGCAGCAGGGCTACCAAGGCGTAGACGGCAGCAGGGCGCAGCCAGGTGCCAGCGCTAGCCATCCCTGCTCTCCTTCCCGCGGCGCTCGGCAGCGATCAGGGGCGTCAGCCCGCCGAGCAGCACGATCAGGAGCGCCAGCAAGGCCGCCATGGCCGCCGCGTTGCCGAGGCTCAGGCGCTCGAAGGCATTGATGAAGACGAGGTAGCTCAGCAGCACCGTGCCCTGGCCAGGGCCGCCGCGGGTGAGGGTAAAGATCAGGTCGAAGCTCTGCAGCGCGACGATCGTCTGCATCACCACGGCGAAGATCAGGATACCCCGCAGCTGCGGCAGAGTGATGTAGCGGAAGCGCGCCCAGATTCCGGCCCCGTCCATGCGCGCCGCACGGTAGAGCGACTCGGGGATGCTCTGCAGGCGGGCGAGGATGATCAGCGCCAGGAAGGGCAGGGTCTTCCAGGCCGTTGCCAGGGCCGCGATCGCGATCGCGACCGGCGCGCTGTCGAGCCAGACGCGGTAGGCCGGGATGGCGCCGGCCTGGAGGAGCAAGGCGTTCACCAGGCCGTAGTTGCTGTGGAAGAGGTAGCGCCAGAGCACGCCGGCCACCACAGGGGCCACGGCCCAGGGCAGCAGCATCAGCACGCGGGCGAATCCACGGCCGCGGAAGGGCTCGTTCAGGGCCAGGGCCGCGCCCAGCGCCAGCAGCACACTCGAGCCGACGGTGAGGATGGCGAAGGCGAGGGTGCGCGCCAGGGAGTCGCGCACCGCCCGCTCGCCGAGGAGCGATAGGTAGTTGCCCAGGCCGGTCCAACGCCAGTCGGGCGATACCGTCAGCTCGATGCGGAAGAGGCTCATCGTCGCGGCGTAGGCCAGCGGCAGGGCGAGAAAGACGAGCAGCACCAGGGCGGCGGGAAGCAGCAGCAGCAGCCCGAAGCGGGCCTCGCTCATGCGGTGCAGGCGCTGGCTGAGGCTCGGGCGCGGCTCGCTCCGCTCGCTCAGAGTAGTGCCCATAGGCCCCTAGCCCGCCTTGGCCCAGTAGTCGTCGATCACCTTCTGGCCGTCAGCCTGGATGCGGGTGATGGCCTCCTGGGGCGAGGCGGAGCCGTCGATCACCGCCAGGGTCTGCTCCACGAACACCGTCGCCAAGTCGGTGTAGAAGGGCGAGCCGTAGCGCGGCGAGGGGTACTGCGTCTGCTCCTGCACCGCGGCGAACTGCGGCGCCTTGGCCACCACCTCGGCGTCGGCGAACATCGCCTGCACCGACGGCGGGCGGCCCCAACCGGTGGCCACCAGCTGCTGCACCTCGGGGCTGACGATATGCTCGAGGAAGGCCATGCCCAGCTCCTTCTTGCCGGAGAAGCGGTTGATGGCGTAGCCCTCGAGCCCGTTGACGGAGCCGCTGCGCAGCTCGAGGCCGGGGATAATGCCGGTGCGAGCCTTGCCCACGATCTGCGACTGGTCGGGCGTCTCGGCGAGCACGAAGTGGTTGGGGAAGGCGTAGTAGTGGCCCATGTTGCCGGCGCGGAAGATCTTGCCCTGCTCGATCGAGCTGGCCACCGTTACGCCCGCCGGGTCGGCGATCTTGGAGACTACGAAGATATCGTGGATCGCCTCCATCGTCATCAGGCCGTAGGTGTCGTCCACAGTGAGCGTCTTCAGATCGGGGCTGAGCAGCGTGCCGCCGGTGGAGTTGTAGATTGAAATGAAGGTGACGAACCCCGAGTTGGCGTCGCCGAGGGTGAAGAGGGTGGCGTACTTGCCGTCGCCGGTGAGCTTCTTGCTGTGCTCGACGAACTCAGCCCAATTCTGGGGAGGGACAGCGGGATCGAGCCCGGCGGCCTCGTAGAGTTCGCTGTTCCACATGAAGATCGCCATGTTGGTGTCGATCGGCATGCCGTACTGCTTATCAAGGAAGGTGAAGGCGCGCTTCGAGGCTGGAGTGAGGCCGGAGGCGAGCTCGGGCTTCACGGTGGCGGTGATATCCTCGAAGAGCGTGGGGCCGTACTTAGCGTTGATCGCCTCCCATGCGATCAGCACATCGGCCGAGGCGTCCTGGGAGGCCACGAAGACCGCGTACTTGGCCTCGACGTCGCCGCCGCCCACCTCGATCCAGTTCACGGTGGCGCCAGTGCGCTCGGTGAAGAGCGGCGCGTAGACGTCCTTCACGTAGGCGGCGTGGTGCTGGGCGGAGAAGAGCGTTAGCTCCTGCCCGGCGAAGGGCAGGCTCACGCTGGCAGGAGCCGTAGCTCCGCCCGCCGCTGGCGCGGCTCCGCCCTCGCGCCCGGCGGCAGGCGAGGCCTGGCCGCAGGCTGCGAGGGCGGCCGCACCGAGGGCCCCCGCCCCCATCAGCCGGAGAAAGTTTCGCCGCGAGATCCGCTCCGGGTGTTGCTGGTCGGACATCGTCGTCTCCTTAGCATTTGCCGAAACACCAGCGCCGCCCGCAGGAACGGCGAGGCCGGCCGCGGCCCACGAGGCGGGTGCGAGGGAGGCTGTCGGTACTGGTGGGGTGGAATGGGCCAACTCTAGCACCTGCAGCGGCGCGTTTCAAGAAGCGCGTGTTTCATGTGGAGAAACATCATTGCGTTGACGCGCATGCAGGGGCATGGTACGCTGGTATATCCACTGAACCAGATAGATCAGGCACGAAGGAGGCGCTGTGAGCGAGCAGCTGCGCTACGGCATTCTGGGCTCTGGCTTCATGGGCCGCACCCACGCCGAGGCGATCCGCCACCTGCCGAACGCCAGCCTGAGCGCGGTGGCCTGCGGGCGCAGGGCCGAGCAGCTCGCCAGGGAGTACGGCGCCGCCCTCTGCGCCTCGGCCGACGAGCTGATCGCGCGCGACGATGTGGACGCGGTGATCATCGCCACGCCACAGTTCGTACACGCCGAGCAGGCCCTCGCCGCCGCCGCCGCCGGCAAGCATCTCTTCATCGAGAAGCCGATGGCGACCACTGTGGCCGACTGCGACGCGATCCTCGCCGCCTGCGAGGCGAGAGGACTCTCGCTCTCCGTGGGCTACCAACAGCGCTACCGGACGGTGCCACGCGCCGCCCACGACCTGCTGCGCCAGGGTGTGATCGGCCAGGTCCACACCATCCAGCTCTTCCAGGTCTTCCAGCTCTTCACCGACCCGGCGTTCGGCGGCGACTGGTCGTGGTGGAGCAACCCGGCGGCGGTGGGCCACATCCTGGCGGGCGGCGTCCACGGGATCGACTTCTGTCGCTGGGCCCTCGGCGCCGAGGTGGTGAGCGCCGTGGCCCACAGCCGCACTTTCCGCGAGCGGCAGGAGCCCGAGAACACGACAATGGGCCTGCTCACCTTCAGCAACGGCACGGTGGCCGCCCTCTGGGCCACCAGCGCCTGCCCGCAGCCGGGCTTCCCCGGCCTGGCCTTCCGCGCCTTCCTGATGGGCGAGAGCGGGATGATGGACATGGACGCCTACGACGCCCTGCGGGTGGCAGAGAACGGCGCGTGGCGGGTGGCCGCCGAGCAGCCGCCGGTGA
>DAOUGF010000069.1:0-6778 GCA_034429295.1 Chloroflexaceae bacterium | reverse complement strand
GGCGAGCGGTAGGGAGCTCGTCGGCCGCGATAATACTACATCATCGGCAGAGCATCCAGAATCCGGCTGAGGAAGGCGCAGCGGCCCATGGCTTGCCCGTACTCGCAGCTGTCGAGGGCGAGCGCTCCGCGAGCCGCCCAGCGGGGAGGGACCGGGTGCTGTGACACAGAAACCCCCCGCTCCCATTTGGGAACGGGGGGGTAGGGGGTGAGCGGCTGCTGTGGCAGCCTTGGCGTAGCTAAGGAGGCGGCTCACGCGACGCCGGCCGCCTCCCGGTGCGGGCTCCTTACGCGGCGACGGTCTGGAGGCCAAAGCGGCGGGCGACCTCGGGAGTGATGAGGCCCAGCAGCGCGTAGCCGAGGCCGGCGACCACGATGCCCAGCAGGAAGAAGGCGACGCCGAGCGCGATCGCGGCGTACGAGGCGCCGATCGCCATCGCCGACAGGCTGAGCGAGGTGACCAGGCTAGCCGCGGTCAGCTGCGTGTTGCGGGCCGCGTTTGCCACCGGGTTGCCGTTCGCATCCTTCAGGGCCTCATCGGCGTTATTCGTGCCCGCCGGGTCGCCGCTCTCGACCGCGAAGCGGCCCATCTGCGCGTAGGTCAGACCATTCGAGCTCGCCGCGGCGTGCTTCTGGATGATGTCGGCCATGCTGAGCGCGGTAGCGATCCCGGTGACCGGCGCGTTGGGGATGGAGGCATCCTCGGGTGTCACGATGTTCTGGGCGGCCAGCTGCTGGCCAACGAAGGAGCGAATGTAGATCCCGGCGCCCGCGGCAACGACACCAGCCAGGGCAAAGGCGATACCAACAGCGATCACCAGTTTCGGGAAGAGCCGTAGCGCGTTCATCTCACCCTCCAAGGTAGTTGTGTAAATATCGTACCTGACGTCACCAACTATAGCCTGATGAGCGCCGAGGTACAGTGCATGCTCGACTACCTACGGGTAACGCGCCGCAATCCATGCTGCACTCCTCGCCACGGTCTCGTCGCAGGCGTGTATTACACTTATGCCGATCAGCCTAGCGCTAGGAGACCTTGTCATGCGTTTTGCCACCCTGGCACTGCTGTTTGTCGCCCTGCTCCTCCCTGTCGCCCCGCCCGCCGCCTCCGCTCAGGATGATGCCGCCCTGCTCAGCGTGACGCTGACTACCGCGCCGGCGAACCTGGATATGCCGGAGACCTACCGGCTGCGGATCAGCGCGACCAACTCCGGTCCCGGCCTCAGCAGCATCGGGCCAGTGACCGACACACTGCCGCCCGGCACGGTCTTCAACGGCTCCACCCCGGCGGCCGACTGCCAGCCAGGCTGTATCGGAACGACCCCGGCCACAATTACCTGGACGAACCCCTGCTCCACCCCGCTGGCGCCAGGAGCGAACTGCAATATCCAGGTGAACGTCACCTTCCCTGAGGCCATCTTCCCCTCTGGCACTGAGGTGACGAACAGCTTCACCGCCGAGGCGACCCCGGCCGGCGGCAGCCCGCAGAGCTACGGCCCCGCCACGCTCACCCACCCGGTGACAACGTTTGTGCCTGATCCTAGCGCGAGCCTGACGAAGCGCATCACCAGCAACTCGCCCAATCCGCCCACCCTGAACCAGACCTTCAGCTACGAGTTGGAAATCAGTAACAGCGGCAATGTGTCCCTGAACAATATGGTGCTCATTGATACGCTGCCGGTGGAATTCACGACGCTGAGTGTGACCACGGGGGCCTACAGCGGCTTGGGCGACTTCGCGGTCGGCGAGGGCGTGCGGGTCAGCTACGAGAAGAACACTGCCCCCGGCGTCTTCACGCTTTGGGGCTCATCGCCCAACACCAGCGCGAACACCACCCTCATTGCACCACCGCCCGGCCTGGGCGCCGGCGAGTATATCACCCGGCTGCGCTGGCAGTTCGGCCAGGCCCTGCCCGGTATGACTGCCACGGTGCGGCCGCGGCTGACCGGTCAGGTCATCAACCCCGACAATGCGGGCGGCCCCGTGGCGTTCGGCGATACGATCCAGAACTGCGCCAACCTGACGGCTGTCTACACCGCCGGCCCGACCAATGTCAGCCCCGGCCCCGACTGCGCAAGCTTCACCTTGAGCGCCCCGTTTGTGCAGCTCAATCCGGCCCTCGATCTCCTGAGTGCGGGTCCCTTCCGCCCCGGCGAGGCTCTCTCCTGGCGGCTGCGCGTGCGTAGCGACGCTCGCTCCAGCGACCCGCTGCCGCTCGAGGATCTGGATGTGACTTGGCTGCTGCCGGCCGAGCTGGAGCCGGATAGCTGGAGCTTCGACGCACAGGGCAGCGGCCTGCCCGCGCCCCAGAGCTTCGAGCAAATCCCCGACTTCGCGGGCAGCGGGCGCACGCTGCTGCGCTGGCGCTGGAATCCCGGCAACGACTCGTTGGCGGCCGGCCAGGAGGGGAGGATCAATGTCAACACGTCGATCAGCGCGACCGCCGGCCCCAGCACTATCGACACCGAGCTGACCCTGGAGCACGATTCGCCAGGCCTGGGCCTGCGATGCACGGGCAGCTCGCGGAGCGACAGCCTGGACTTGGACGAGGACGGGGACAGTTCGGAGACGGTCTGCTACAGTGGCGTGTCGTTCCAGGTGACGACGCCCGACCTGGAACTGGCCCTGGACGACGGCGGGCTGAGCGCGGCCCCCGGCGACCTGGTGGTCTACAGCCTGAGCTACCGCAACACCGGCGCGCGTGATGCCTCCGGCGTTGAGCTGCGTGCGGAGGTGCCCGACGGGGCGAGCTTCGACGCCGCCGGTTCACCCGGCTGGTCGTGCACCGACGGCAGCCCGGCGGGCACGCCCTGCACCCTAACGGTGGGAGCTCTCGAGGCTGGCGGGGACGGCTCCGCCGCCTTCGCGGTGCGGGTGAACGATCCGGCGCCGGTCGCGGCCACGGAGCTGCGCCTCGCTGCCGAGATCGCCGACGACGGCGCCAACGGGCTCGACCCGTCCCCCGAGAATAACGCCGCTGTCGAGACGACGCCGCTCGACACCTCGCTGACCTTCACCCTCACCAAGGAGGCTACGCCGACCGTGGCCCTGCCCGGCCAGCCGATCACCTATACCCTGAGCTTCGGGGTTGCCGGCGACATCGTGGCGGCGGAGGTGTTGATCAGCGACACCATCCCGGCCGAGCTGACGGGCGCGAGCTTCAGCAGCAGCCTGCCGGTGAGCGACAGCGGCGCGCAGCCCGGCTTCCTGTGGGAGGTGGGCGATCTGGCGCCCGGGGCGAGCGGCGTGATCACGGTCAGCGGGGTGATCGACCCCGACCTGGCGACCGACACGACCATCACCAACCGGGCCGAGATCGGCGGCCTGCGGGGCAACACACCCTTGAGCGCCGAGGACGCAGCCGACATCGACGTGCGCCTGCCGCGGGTGAGGCTGGAGGCCACGAGCATCGTGGTAGACGAGGCGGCCGGGCTTGCAACCGTCGCTGTGGAGCTGGATCAGCCGAACCCGTACCGCGCGATCAGCGTGGCCTACGCCATCACCGGCGGTACGGCCAGCGAGGGCGCCGACTACGAGCCGGCAGAGGGGGTGCTCACCTTCCCGGCGGGCAGCACACGCCAGACGATCCGCATCTCGATCATCGACGACGAGGACGACGAGCCGGACGAACTGCTGGAGATCAGCTTGAGCGCGCCAGACGGGGCGCTCCTCGGGACCGTCACAACGGCCAGCCTGCGCATCGAGGATAACGACGTGCCGCCGCAGCGGATCTACCTCCCGCTGGTGGGCAACCGCACACCTTGAGCGTCGCGGTGAAACCTTTGCGCCGCTCATTCGTTCTTATGTGTACGTCGTTCTATCCCCGAGGAGGCCATGCGCATCAACTACCCACTCACCCTGCTCGTTGTCGCCCTGCTCTTCCTCAGCCCTGTCCCCCGTGGGATCTCCGCCGAGACTGGCCGTTCGGCGGCCGCCCGGCCCGCCCTGGCGAGCTTCGCCGCTGCACCTGCCCACCCAGCGGCGCTCGCCGAGAGCTACCAACTCTTCCTGCCCTTGGTGCGCGCCGCCGCGCCCGCCCCCAAGCCGGCGGCGCCCGCGCTGCTGCGCCTGAACTACTACCATGTGAGCGACTCCGACGGCACCCGGCCCGCCGATGGTGTCGAGATCGCCCTGGCCTTCGAGCCGGACGGGATCGTGCAACTCTACGTCGCCCGCCCCACCGAGGCGATCGCCTACCGCGGCAGCTACAGCTATGACGATGGCGTGCTGTTCCTGTCGTTCAGCGACGACGACTTCCACCCCGATGTCAGCTTCGCCCTCGACACGGCCAGCGACATCGTGACCATGCCCTTCGACGTCTTCACCCCGGACGCCCCGGGCCCCTCGACCTGGCGGCGCGCCGCGGCCAGCATCGAGAATAACCTCTGGATGATCTTCACCGCGGCGACGGTCAACGAAGCCCTGCCCATCCCTGATGCGATCGCGCGGGCCAACGCCTACGCCGAGGCTCTCATGGGCGAGCCGGCATATCAGAGCGCGACCCTGGCGCAGGCCGGCATTCCGATCCTGCTGGGCACCGAGCCGCTCGCCGACGGCGTGCGCCTGCGCTACCGGCTCAGCGATGGCCGGGTGCAGACCGTCGATGTCCAACTCTTCGGCTACGACGCCGGCATCGACGACACTCCGCTCACCGCCTCGCCGCTGGCCGGCGACCCGCGCGTCCACCTGAACCCGACCTCCGGCCTGAACGGCGCCGACGACCCGCCCAACAAGAGCGCCGTGCTGATCGCGCCCTTCTACACCAAGCGCATCCTCTCCTGGAACCCCTTCAACCCGGCCTCCGCGGTGGAGGACGAGCGCGCGGTGATCAACCTGGACTCCATGGAGGAGACGCTCAGCCAGAACGGCTACGCCGTGACCCAGCTGACCGACGACGCGGCGTCGGTGCCGGCGCTGATCCGCGCCCTGCGCAGTTCGCCCGGCTTCATCCTGTTCAGCACCCACGGCAGCCCCGACGGCCAGCTGCTCACCGGCACCTACCTGGGCACGACGTGGAGCGCGAGCGGCGTCTACGACCGTTTTGAGGACGAGCAGCAGGCGATCGCGGCCGCCGGCTTCGGGGACCTGCTGAGCTACCGATATGACGGTCAGGATCCGCTGAACCTGGTGACCATCCGCAACGGGATGACGCGAGAGTACGCGTCGGTCTTCATCTCGCTCACGCCGGCCTTCTGGCACTGGCTCCGCGCGAAGGGTGCCGATTTCAGCCATACCCTGATCTACGTCAGCGCCTGCTCGACCGCGGCCACCGTCGATCTGCGCGACGCGGTGCGGGCGCGGGCCTTCCTGGGCTACGACACCACCGTCACCGTCGGCGTGAGCGGCGCCGTGGCGAACTACCTCGTGGCCAGTTTGGCGCGCAAGACCCGCAGTGTCGAGGAGATCTACTACAACATCGTGCGGGTGGCCCGCACCCGCCAGATGATCTACCAGGAGGACGCGCTGCTCGACGGCAACACAGTCTGGGGCGACGGCACGACCAGCCTGGCCGATCACCTGCAGGGCTTTGCCACCCTCGGCCCGAACAGCACCAGCGGGCCCGACGGCATCGTGGCCTACAGTGAGGCGGGCTGGCTCGGCGCGGCGAGCGAGGGGAGGGTTGCGGCCGGCAGCGTCTGGTGGCTGCTCTTCGGCGGTCGCTGGAGCCAGAATGCCGAGACCGGCGCGAACAACCTGCTCGGCTGCTGGGAGGACTACTGGTCGGAGGGCCAGTCACCCGGTTTGGGCAACCCTGGCTGCGAGAATATGCAGCCGGGCGGCCCGCCCAGCCAGGATGAGGTCGCCTACGCGATCTATCTGCTCACCGGCCAGAGCCCCCTGGAGTTCAGCGGGATAAGTGTGCCGCGCTGGACGCTGAACGACAGTACCCCGTAAGTAGTCGCCTGCTCTCGCGCCCCCAGGCTCTCAGCTTGGGGGCGCGGCTCAACGCCGCCGCGTGCCAACCTTTACTCGCTACCGCGCAGCCTCCAGCGCATCGGCGATGGCCTGCTCCAGCGTCAGGCCGCGCCCCTCGGCCCAGGCGGCGCGAAAGGTTGCCTCGTCCAGCCGCTCGCGCAACTCAGCGAGGATGCGCTGGTTCTCCGGCGTATTGCTAGGCTGGTGGAAGGTGCCCAGGCGCTCGTGTTCGGCCTCAGCCGCAGCAAACAGCCGGGCGGCCTGCCGCAGCCGGCCCTGGTGAGGGGCTGCGCCGGCGCTGAGCGAGCCGGCCATGGTGATCAGCGTGTCCGCGATATCGCTCCGGTTGCGCCGGGCGTGGGCGAGTTGCAGGCCCAGATATGCCAGTTGCATGGCGCGCCTGCCATCGCCGGCGTGCTGGGCGATAAAGGCCAGGTTGCTGTACAGGTAGGTGATGCGGCCCGTCTCCCCTGTTCGCTGGCATACCGTCAGGCATTCCTCGTACGCCTCCTGGGCCCGCGCATCATCCCCGTTGACTCTGGCGATCTCGCCGATGATATTCAGCGTCTGGGCGATGCCGGGAAGGTGCTGCAGCACCCGGAACGATGCCAGGGCCTCTTCGGCAAGCGGCAGCGCAGCATCGGGCTCGTGCAACATCGTGTAGGCCAGGAAGGCCAACGCCCAAGCCGCCTGCAGCGTATCGCCGAGCTCGCGGGAGCGATCGAGCGCCCGTCTGATCAGGCCCCGCCCCAGGTCGAGGTCTTGAAACCAGGCCAGGCGCCCGGCGCTGATCAGGAAGCGCGGGTGAAGCGCCGCCGGCGCCTCGTCAAGGCGCGCGAGCAGCCGCTGTGTCCAGCCGAATC
>DAOUGF010000068.1:0-28989 GCA_034429295.1 Chloroflexaceae bacterium | reverse complement strand
TCGTGTCGATCTGAAGGGCGCCCATGCGCTTGATCGCGGCAAGGACGTCGGCTTTGCGGGCCGGGCGGGACGGCGGCTCAAGCAGGCCCTGGGCGGCGAGCAGTATAGCCCGTGCGGCGTCGAGTGTAAGCTCCACAGTCAGCTCCGAAGGACTAGTATTGACAGGGTGATCGCCCTCGCTTCGCTTGGGCTAGGTGACAAGGTGATCGCCCTCGCTTCGCTTGGGCTAGGTGACAAGGTGGCAGGGTGACACCCATCGGCCCCGTCAGGATGTCCCCTTGTCACCCCCTCACCCGGCCACCCTGTCACCCTGTCACCGAAGCAGCCGGATCGACCCCACCACCACCGTACCGCCGCCCCCCACGCCCACCGGGTCGAGCCGCAGGCCGGTGATGATCCCCTCCGGGCGCTCCGCCTCGCTCAGCTCCAGCAGATAGGTGGTCATCTCCGTAGTCGGCTCGAGTTGCCAGCGGATCGAGTGCGCCTCATCGGCCTGGCCGGCCGCGTCGAGGAAGAAGAGCTGAGCGTCACGGGCGGCGGTGTCGCTCGCCATCCTGATCTCCACCCGGCTGAAGCCCGCGGGGTCGAGGCTGATTGGTGGGCTGCTCAGGGCCGGATCGGTCAGCGGGCGCAGCGCCCAGCCTGGCAGGGGGCTCACAGCCGGCTCGACGTTGGCGGTGCTCCAGCCCCAGCGGCCCCGCGTAAAGTCCCAACCGGGGCCCTCAGCCAGCTCCTGCGCCGCAGGGATGCGGTATGCGGCCGGCAGGCCATCACCGAAGGGGACGGGGCTCAGCGCGGGCGCGAGGGGCTCGTAGCAGGCGGCAACCTCATCGGCGCTCAGCCCGAAGCGCTCGGCTGGCGTGGGCGGCTCGCCGGGGGGCGCCGGGGCAGGCCGCATGGCCTCGGCGCTGATCAGCACGGCGTAGCCGCCGACTAGCGCCTGCTCAACCCGCTCATGAATCAGCCCGCAGGCCGCCGGCCAGTCGCCGCCGGCCAGATTCATCGCCTGGCTGAGCGAGAAGAGATTCGGGCGGCCCTCGTAGAACGGCAGGTACAACTCGAGCAGACCATCCGGGGCGATCAGCAGATCGCCCGGAGCGCTCTGCGCCGCGAGGGCCGCGGCCACCACCCGCTGCAGGTCGCGCCCCGCGTCGCCCCGCCGGCCGATCGCCACGAAGTTCAGGCCCAGCATCGCCACGCCGCAGACGAGCAGCACAGCCAGCGGCCAGCGGCCAGCGACCCGCGCCGACTCCGCCTCTCCTCGCCTCCACGCCCCAGCCGCCGCCAGCACCACCAGCAAATAGAAGGGCGGCAGGCTTGCGATCCAGAACTCGATATTGTCGGGCTCCCACCAGAGGAAGAAGGCGCCGTAGACGATCAGCCAGCTCGTCGCTACAGCCACAGTGCCCCGCGGCGCTGCGGCGAGCCCGCGCAGGTTCAGCAGCAGCGCCCCGAGTAGCGTGAGGCCGACCAGCGCGCCACCGGGCTGTGCGAATGTGCGCGCCAGCCCCACCCCGAGCAGCGCGAGCTTCGAGGCATCGAGCGCGCCGCCCCAGAGGCCCGTGGTCGTGTAGCCGGCGGCCCAGCTCGCCAGCTCGCCCCACGACCGAAAGCCGCTCACCCCCAATCCCACCCACAGGTAGGCCCCGCCGACGATCAGCGCCAACGGGAACGCGTACGCGAGGAAAAGCCGCAGGCGCCCACTACCCGGCGCCTGCGCCCTCCCTGCGAGCAGGAGCGCAGCGAGCGCAGGCGCGCAGAGCAGCACATTCGTCTGGTGGAATAGCACCGCGCAGCCTTGGACGACGCCGAGGGCGAGGGCGAGGCGCGCCGAGGGGCGAGCAGCGAGGGCGAGCATGAGCCCGAGGGCGGCCACCAGGAAGACGGCGGCGATCGTGTAGACCTCAACCTCGACGGCGTAGTACCAGTAGGCGTAGCTGGCGCCGAGCAGCAGCGCGGCCAGGGCGCCCGCCCGCAGGCTGCCCGCGGCCCGCGCGGCTACGGCGCCGAAGAGCCCAACGCCGAGGGCACCGGCCACGGCATTGGCGGCCTGCAGTAGCTTCTCAGCGCTGCCCTGCCAGCCGATGGCGGCAGCGGCGGCACGGATCAGCGCGCCGAGCGGGCCGTAGGCCAGATGGTGGGGGTGAAACAGCTCGGGCCAGGGCTTGCGGTCAACGTCGAGAATATAGGAGAGCGCGTCGTAGGTGTGAACATCGGTGAGGGTGAGCAAGTAGAGGACAACACACAATGCAAACGTAACAATGCAAAAGGCCAGGAGTGTATACCTTCTGCCGGGCCTTGCACCCTGCGTGCCCTCGACTACACCTGTTGCCTTTTGCATGACGCACGTTGCATTACAGCTGCTCCACCCTCAGCACATCCCCGATCTCCGTCCCCGTCGCATCGATCGTCCCCGCCGGCAGCTCCACCACATAGCGCGCCCGCCAGGCCCCGGCGTAGGGGCGGTTCGGCGGCATCGCCCGTGTGAGCCCTACCACCCGATGGGCCTTATCGGCGAAGACCACATCGATCGGGAAGCGCATAAAGAAGCTGTGTACGCTCGAGCAAGGCTCGATCAGCAGACCCTCGCCCTCTCCCAGGCTCGCCCGGCCCATCAGCCCGCGGCCGCGGGCCAGGAAACTCCGCGCCACCTCGCACCGCTCGGCCAGCACGCGCTCCCGCGTCCCATTACTTACTCGTACCATCATAGCGGCATAAGTGTGGGGCGGCGCCTGTTACGCCGCCCCGCCCATCCATTTCGCGTCTTCCCTTTTACCTCTTCGCGATTTCGCGTTGAGGCTTCGCCTCGTCTTGCGACCCGCGTTTTAAGCGCTGCGCGCCACTTCGTAACGCTACGTTAGGCGCTGCGCGCCGTCTTGCGACCCGCGCCTTTCGTGATCCAAACTTTCGTCCTCTACAGCCCTCCGAAGCTTGAGATCAGCCGGGGCACGGCCGGCCCGAGGATAACCACGAAGAGTGCGGGGAAGATCAGGAAGACCAGCGGGAAGAGCATCTTGATTGGCGCCTGCTGGGCCAACTCCTCGGCCCGCTGCCGGCGACGCACCCGCATCTGGTCCGCCTGGAGCCGCAGGATCTTCGACATCGACACGCCGAGCTGATCCGCCTGGATGATCGCGGCGGTGAAGGTCTGCACATCCTCCACGCCCGTGCGCTGGGCTAGATCCTTCAGCGCCTCACGGCGAGTGCGGCCGAGGCGGATATCGGAGAGCACCTTCTTGAACTCGCGGCTCAGCTCATCGTCCCACTTCTGGGTTACCCGCTGCAGCGCCAAGTCGAAGGCCAGGCCGGCCTCCACGCTGATGCAGAGCAGATCCAGCGCATCGGGGAGCGCCTTGGTGATCGCCTTCTTGCGAGCGGTGATCTTACGGCCCAGCCAGGTGACCGGGAGCATGTAGCCCAGCACGAAGCCGATCGCGCTGTACATGAGCGCTTGGGTCAGCGGCATGGTCCGGAAGGTCACCAAAGTGATCACGACGCCCAGCGTCAGCGCCAGCACCACCCGCAAGCCGACAAACATCGCCGGGGTGATCCCGCCAGGGTTGCCCGCCATCTGCAGGTTGACCCGCAGCCGCTCGGCGCTCTGCTTCGGGCCATACTTGCCGAGCACAGCCAGGATGCTCTTTGCCGCAGGTATGAGCACGCGCTGGGAGAAGGGCTGCTGCAGCTCGAGCTCCTCCAGCGTCATGGCCCGTTCCGTGAAAGTGTTCAGCCGCTCGCCGATCACGTCGGGCTGTCGGAAGCGCGCCAGGCTAAAGATGATCAGCCCGAGGCCCAGCAGCACAATCACTCCGAGCAGAAGCATTGGTGTCATCGCTACACCTCAGTCGAAAGGTTCTGCAGGTCCCTGGGCCCGCCTAGATATCGATATCCATGATCTTCATGATGGCGAAGTAGCCCATCACGATCATCGCCAGGGAGGTGACTGGCAAGCAGCACCAGGCCTGGGGCGGCATGCCGAAGGTAAAGATCGGCGCCATATATGAAGGGTTCACCACCGAGATGAAGATCGCCAGGCCGATCGGCAAGCCTGTCACCACCCAGGCTGAGATACGGCCTTGGGCGGTGAGGGTCTGGATCTCGCCCTTGATGCGCACCCGCTCACGAATGGTATGCCCGATCGTGTCGAGGATCTGGGCCAGGTTGCCGCCCACCTCCATCTGGATGTTCACCGCCGTGATCAGCAGGTCGAGGTCGTCGGAGGGCATGCGCCGCAGCAGGTTGTTCAGCGCCTCCTCGGTGGTGCGCCCGAGGCCCACCTCCTGCACCACCCGGCGGAACTCGCCGGACACCGGCTCCGGCGCCTCGCGGGCCACCATATCCAGCGTCTGCAGGAAGCTGTAGCCGCCCCGCAGCGCGTTGGCCATCATGGTGATCGTGTCGCCCAACTGGTTGTTGAAGGCAGTGACGCGACGCTTCGCCGTGAAGCTCACGTAGAGGTTGGGGAGGAAGGAGAAGAGAATCCCACCCACCAGAGCGCCGGTGAAGGCCGCTAACGGGCTGGCCCGGCCGACGAAGTAACCGAGCGCAGCGCCGACAAGAGCGCAGGCCAGCTTCAGCAGTATGAACTCAGCCACCGTCATCTTCAGATCGGCCCGCGCCAGATCCCGCTGGATATTGCCGCCCTGCTTGCTCTGGGAGACAACCCGGTCGAGTCGCTCGAGGGCCTGCCGGGGGTTCGCCGTCTGCTGCTCGGCCGGGGCCCGTCCTGCGAACTCTGAGAGGCGCTCCGCCACGCCGTCACGCCGCCGCCCCTGCAGCATCAGCACCACCAGGGCGATCAGCAGCAGCGCAAAGAGGCCAAGGCCCACCAGCGTGATGGGCAGTAGTTCGGGTGAGAGAAGACGTTCCATGGCTGATCCCTGAGGAGGTTGGATGCCGGAGCGTGAGCCGCGGCCAGGCGCCGCGGCCGCTCAGGATCCAAGCCCCAGTATCCTAGAAGCTGAAGCGATCTCCGGTGCCGAAGATATTCGGCGGGAGGAAAATGTTCAGCGACTCGAACTTGTCGATAAACTTCGGTCGCACGCCGGTGGGCCGCAGCTGCCCGATGATCTTCCCCCGCTCGTCGATGCCGGTCTGCTCAAAGACAAAGATGTCCTGGAGCACCACAACATCGCCCTCCATGCCGGCCACCTCGGTGATCTGCGTCACCTTGCGCGAGCCGTCCTTCAGGCGCGACTGCTGCACGAAGAGCTGCACCGCCGAGACCACCTGCTCGCGGATGGCCCGCGCCGGCAGGTCCATACCCGCCATCAGGCACATCGTCTCGATACGGCCGACTGCGTCGCGGGGCGAGTTGGCGTGGATGGTCGTCATCGAGCCGTCGTGGCCGGTGTTCATGGCCTGGAGCATGTCGAGCGTCTCGCCGCCGCGGCACTCCCCCACGATGATGCGCTCGGGCCGCATACGCAGACAGTTGATCACCAGGTCGCGGATCGTCACCTCGCCGCGGCCCTCCACGTTCGGCGGCCGCGACTCGAGGCTCACCACGTGATCCTGCTGCAGCTGCAACTCGGCGGCGTTCTCCACCGTGATGATGCGCTCATCCTCGGGGATGAAGTTGGAGAGCACATTGAGCAGCGTCGTCTTGCCGGAGCCGGTGCCGCCCGCCACCACGATATTGGTGCGGGCCTTCACGCAGGCGCCGAGGAACTCGGCCATCTCGTTGCTCATCGATCCGAAGCGCACCAGATCGTTGATGGTGAGCTTATCCTTCCGGAACTTACGGATGGTGATCGTGGGGCCGTTCAGGGCAAGGGGCCTGATGATCGCGTTGACGCGGGAACCGTCGGGGAGACGGGCGTCCACCATCGGTGACGACTCATCGATGCGGCGGCCGAGGGGCGCCACGATGCGGTCGATGATTCGCAGCACATGCTCGTCGTTGCTGAAGGTAACGTCGGTCTTGACCAACTTGCCCCGCTTCTCGATATAGATCTGCTTGGGCCCGTTGACCATGATCTCGTTGACCTCAGGGTCAGCGAGCAACTGCTCGATGGGCCCGAGACCAATAATATCGGCCTCGATACTCTCGAACATGCGCTGGCGCTCGCTGCGGGTGAGCACAATGCTCTCGCCGTCGAGGATGGCCTGGAAGGCCTCCTCCACCTGGCGGCGCACCTTCGCCTTATTCGAGAGGTCCAGCTTCGGGTCAAGCTCGTTGATCAGCCGGTTCTGCACGCGCGCCTTGAGCTCGTTGAAGGTATCGTCGTTGCTGGGAACACCGCTGCCGCGCATCACCGCGGGCGGCGGGGCGCCGGGCCTGCTAGAGGTGATAGGCGGCGTATCACTGGATGGGGTGGTGCCCCCAATGCGCTTGAGCAGAGACATAGTTCCTCCGGGTGGCTCAACGCTTGATCAGCCGCGAGAAGAGGCCGCCCTGCTTCTGCTGGGCCGCCGGGCTCTCCGCTGCGGCCTTCGGGGCAGCGGCCTTGGCGACGGCGGAGACCTCGCGAGCGAGGGCGCCGATATCGCGGGCGACGTGGTGGGATGGTTTGCCGATCATCAGCGGCACGCCCTGGTTGATCGAGAAGATCATCTCCTGGCCGGCGTCGCCGATCTGCATCGAGATCTTGCGCTGGATATTCTTCTCCACGTCCTCGGCGCGGATGCCGGGGCGGTTGCTGGCCTTGTTGAGCACCAGCATCACCTTCTCGTGGGGGTACTCCAGCAGGTCGGCTACCTCCAGGAAAAGCTTGATATTGCGAATGCAGTGGAGCTCGAGCGTCATCAGGGTAACGATGCGCGAGGCCAGGTCGAGCACCGCCAGCGAGCGATCCTGGAACGAGGCGGGCGTATCAACGACGATATAGTCGAACTCGCGCTTCAGGCCCTCCAGGATGGCCCGGATGTGGTCGGAAGTCACCAGCTCGCCCCGCTGCGGGTCGGGGGGAGCGAGCAGCACCTTGACCTGCGAGGTATGGGTGGCCAGCACATCGTTGAGCAGATCACGGTCGAGCTCGTCCACCCGCTGCGCCAACTCGATGATCGTCTTGTCGGAGCGGAGGTTGAGGATCACCGTGAGGTCGCCGAAGATCGTGTTGGCGTCCACGAGGGCGACCCGCTTATTGGTGAGCTGGCGGATAGCGACGGCGAGGTTGGCGGCCACCACCGAGGTGCCCACGCCGCCCTTGGGGCTAAAGACGGCGATGATCTGGCCCTCGGGGCCGCTCTCGCCGGCCACAGCTGAGGCAGGACCGCCGGCGCTTGGTGCGACGGCGCGGGGGCGGGTAGCGGCCAGCTTGTGCACATGGCGGATGGACTTGTAGAGATCGTCGGCGCTGATCGGCTTGGTGAGAAACTCGCGGGCGCCGGCCAGCATAGCCCGACGGAGATAGTCCGTCTCGCCCTGCACACTCATGATAATGACCTGGACCGTGGGATCCTGGGTCATGATCGCCTCGGTGGCGGCGATACCGTCCATGTCCGGCATGTTGATGTCCATCAGGATGACATCAGGCCGGTGCTGCTTGGCGAGAGCCACCGCCTCGCGGCCATTGCTGGCCTTGGCGACCACCTCGATATCTTTTTCAAAAAAGAGCAGCTTCTCCAGCTGATCGCGCGTGTCGACGATATCGTCGACGATCATGACGCGGATCTTTTCGCTCTCAGACATTAGGTACGCTCCTCGCTGGGTGCCGTTCGTCAGGAACAGGGATGGGGAGGGAGCCTGCCGCTAGACGCAAGCGTGCGAACCCCTCCCCCAGAACTTGCTGTGCCCCTATTATACGTTTCGGCGGCACAAGCGCATAGCGAATTACGGCACCCGCGTCGGCGCCGGCGAAGGCGTGGGCTCCGGCAGGAACACCTCTTCCTCGCCGAACACGCGCGGCGGCAGGGGGCGCGGCAGCGGCATGCCGAACTCGGAGACCAGCAGATCCAGGGTGACGCCGATCGTCGGCTCGAAGGCCGTATCGCCGGCGCCTCGCAACACGAGCACCGTGCGGGCGTTGGAAGCGAGGGCGAACTCGATCAGCTCGGCCTCCTGGTCGTTCACGGCGAGGATCAGCGTCCAGACGCCCTGGGTAAGGGTAGATCCTGTGCCCGCGGCGGTGTCGCCGGTGGTCGGATCGATCGGCTGGCCGGACTCGTCAACCTGCGGCAGACTGCCCGAATCGGGGGCGACGGCGCCCTCAGGAGTGGCCTCGGGGGAGACCGCGGGCCTAACGATGCGGAGCACCTGGGCCCGCTGGACGAGGGTCTTCGTGCTGTTGAGCGTCAGATCGGTGAGCTCGCGGGTGAGTTCCCCGGGCTCGCCGGTGGTGGGATCGGGCGGCTGCAGTCCGGTCGGGTAGGACTGGCGCCGGGTGACGGTGAAGGTCGCGACGACATCGACAAAGTCGCCTGGCTTGATCTGATCGGCGACGCCTGAGAGGTTGTTGACGATGAAGGGATAGGCCTTATCCCTGGGGCGATCGGGCTCAGCGGTGGGGATCTGCTGAGAGAGGCCAGGGTCGGTGAGGGCCGAGGCGACGATGATCTCGTTGGCGCGGAAGGCGCGGGTGGTGAGCTTGCCCTCAACCTCGCTCACGCTCGAGAGATTCTGCTGCGGGTCGAACTCGGTCTGCGGGATCGTGATCACCTCGAGCAGCGTGATCGAGTCGCTGATCACCGTGTTGGCCGGAATATCGACGCGGGCGCGCACAACTTCGACCTCGGGCACCTCGGTGGGCAGCGCGAGAGTTGGCTGCGCACCGCCGACGATCGTTCCGGCCGCGCCGGGCTGGAGGATGAGAAAGAGGGCGATGGCCCCAACGATCAGAATGAGGCCGATGAGCAGCAGCAGTACGCCACCACGTCGCATACGGGGGCATCCTTCCTTTCAGGAGCGGCCGCGCAGGAGACTTTGTCCCAAGACTGCAGCCATTATAGCACACGCTGACAAGTGGGGGAGGGCTTTTTCTGCATCGGTAGGGGCAAGGCGCCTTTACACTTTCGGTCCTCGCCCCTACCCGCGGCAGGGCCCCCGCCCCTGGGCAGGGCGGGGGCGCTCACAACGAGGCCGCGATCGACGGGATCAGCGGTGAACCAGCGGCAGAGTGACCTGGTTAGTACAGCCGTTCGTGGTAAAGCTGCGCACCAGCGGCTGATTGGAGTTGATGTCCTGACCGAGGTTGTTCGCCTCACCGGCGTCGCCCTCGGAGACGAGGTTGCCCATATCGATGAGCAGCGCCACCGTGTAGTTGCCTGGCGTGCAGAAGAGCGACTTCAAGTCGTCGTAGTAGGTACGGCTAGCGTCGGGGTTGGCCTTGAACCAGCCCTGCTTCTCGCCCCCGTTGATCATCCGTGTCTCCAGGGGCAGCACCGTGCCCGGCGTGAGCTGATAGGTATAGAGCTCGTAGACCGCCTGCACACAGGCCGGGAGCTGGCCGAGGTTGATCGTCGCCGGGTCGGGTGGCGTCAGTGTGGGCTGCGGCTGGCCCGGATCGCTCCGCGCCACGCACATCCCGACAAAGAAGCCGCCCTCGCCCGTCTGCGAGGCGACGGTGGGGGTGACTGTATTGTCGAGCCCCTGCAGGCTGAGGTTATGAACCGAGACGTTGATACTGGCCAGGCGCCCGTTGCGCACCGTCGGCTGGGTGAACTCCTTGATGCGGATGTCGGGGTTGCCCGCCACAACCTTCTCGATATTCATGCTGTAGAGCTTCGGCGTGGCGCCGGGGGCCGCAGCAGGGATCGGCTGGTTGTTGCCATCAACGCCATTCTGCAGGAAGCGGGCGCGGTATTGGAAGCAGGTGGCGATGAAATCGTCGGTGCCGAAGGCTTCCCGCAGACTCACCTCGTTGAAGGGCTTGGCGCCCGTGCTCGACTGCGAGTAGAAGTTCGATGTCGTGTCACCGTCCAGGGTGTACCAGGTATCCGAGTCCGAGAAGACGCTTTCGTCGGGGCAGTTCGGGTCGGAGCGGAGCGTCTTGCGGAACTGGATGATGATGTCGGCGCCGCTGTTCGAGCCACGCTCGATATTGGCGGCCCAGCGGATGGCGAGCACCTTGGCGTTCTTGCGCGTCTGGCCGCCGGACTGCTCGAAGGTGACGTTGAAGACGTTGGAGTAGAACCAGCCCTCGGGGGCCCGCAGGTTCTCGTTGGCCTCGTCGCCGCCGATGCGGCCGCGGAAGATGAAGCGCGACGGCACACCTGCGCTATCAACACCGCCGATCACATAGGCCCAAGCCGAACCGAGGGCCTCGTTGGGGTTGTCGGCCGGGGGCAGAGCCTCGATCAGGGCGGCGCCGGTGTCGGAGCGAGGGCCGTTGGGCAGCACGGTGGTGCCCTGGCCGATGAAGAAGGCCGGGTCGTTGGGGATGTTGCGGATCAGGAGATCGTCGTCGAAGGTGGCGGTCTGCACCCAGTCCACAGCGGCCCCGTTACCGGGCTTGCCACCGATCATATAGAGCTTGCCGTTGTACGAGAGGGCCGAGAGCCCGCTTTGCCCTCCCGCCACCAGCGTGACCTGGCTGTTGTCGCGGGATGGGGTCGCGTCCCATTCCAGGGCACCGGTGCTGGGGTCGATCGTGGCCCGGTAGACGAAGTTATTGAGCTCGCTGCGCCCCACATCGGTGAAGCCGCCGGCGACTACGATGCCATCCCTGACCGTCGTGCCGGCCTCGGTAGTGACGAGCGAGGAGACATGGACGGCCACGTGATCCAGGATCCCCACTGTGCCATCGCCGGGAGAGGGGTCCACCACCGGCACATCGGGGCCGCGGGTCCAAGCGCCGAGGGCGCCGGTGGCAGTATCGATCTTGGCGTAGAAAACGCTCTTCTCGGCATTACTCAGGCCTTGGTCGGCGTCGTAGGTGGAGAGGCCGCCAATCACATAGAGGAAGGCGTTGCCGGCGGAAGTGCGAACGACGGTGGCCGAAGCCTGCTCGACGCCGCGGCGGCGGTTATCCCCTTCGAAGAGCGGCGCGCTCGGCAGCGGCGTAGCCGTGCTCCAAGTGACGGTGCCGGCCGCGTCCACAGCTCCGATCTGGACGGCGGGGGTGGTGAGCTCGCCGCAGAGCTCGGCGGGGGCAACCCCGCCCACCACATAGATGAAGCCGGTGTTAGGACCAGTAGTAATCGCGGCGGCGGCCACGCGGGTGCGGGCGCCGAATGTGCCTGGGTCGTCGCACCAGAAGTCGTCGAAGATCAGTTGGGTGGGGGGCAGCGGGTCGTTGAGCCAGAAGTCATCGACGTAGCGGGGGCTGCTGGCGGGCACATTGTGGTTGACGATATTGCCGAGCACCTGATCGACGTTAGCCGAGAAGACCGTGTCGAGGGCGCCGGCTCCCCCAGTTCCGGAGCCGGCGATCACAAAGAGGCGGTTGCCAACGGCCACCACGCCGGCATCGGTGCGGGCGCCGTTATCGCCTTGGGCCGAGCGGTCGGGGAGCTCGACGGCGACCTTCTGCCACGGCTTGAGGGCGCCGATGGGGGAGAGCTGAACGGCGCCGGACTGATCGGGCGGGCTGCTGGCGACAGAGCTCGTCTCAGGGCTGAGCGATGTACGCTGGAAAACGCCACGGGCGAACTCGATCTGCTGGTCGTCCAGCACTTGGGTCTCACTCTGGGCCTGAGCCTCAGCGAAGCGGCCAGGGAAGGCGACAAGCAGGATCACCGCGACGGTGAGCAGGGCGAGGCCACGGGCGTACCGGCGCACGTCTGGATGTGCCAACACTGGCAACCTCCTCTGTGGTGACAGAAAACTCATCTTGAGCACGGGCGAAGAGCCAGACCATGGGAGAGGCTTGCTCTCCCACGGCCCGGCTCTTCCGAGTCAGGGCTGTGGGCTACGACAGGCTAGGGGCCTGTCGGAATGGCACAGACATCACCGGCGAGACGGAGCTTGAGGTCCTGGCGGATCTGCTGGACGAAGCTGCCGGCCTGAGAGGACTGCGGGCCAACGGTGATCACCATCTCGGAGATCGCCTCGCCACCGCCGGTATCGATCAGGCTGTACTGTCGCGGGCCAGCGGTAGGCGGATCCAACGGGTGGCGGTAGAAGACGTAGGGCTTGAGCTTGTAGTTGCCCTTGGGCACGTCATGCTTGACGTAGGTGGTGCGACCCTCCGAGTCCGCCATGATCGGGATCTTGATGACGGTACCGTTCTCGACATTCGTCAGCCGCACCTCGCCGACCTGAGGATAGGTGGGGCTGCCAGGGAAGGCCTGGTACTCGCTCGGCAGGATGGTGTCCTTGAACTCGGGCTTGCCGTCGAGCACATCGGAGCGAGGCACACACTGACCGCTCTCAACCAGCGTGTTGATCACCTCCATGATCGCATCGACATTAGTCTTGCCCTGCGCGTCCCGCTCGAGGCTGGCCGCGGAGAAGTAGTACTTCGGGAAGGAGGCGATGCTGTCCTGGAGGCCGGTGGCCGGGATGTTGGAGAGCGCGATGACGTAGACCTCGGCGCCATTGGCCTGCAGGTCATTCTTGCTCACCTGGCCAGCCATCGTGATCGGGCGATCCCAACCTTTGGGGATGCTGCCATACTTTTCGGTGAGACCACCGCCGCGCACGCCGTCGCCGGTCACCTGGCACTCTGCGAGCTCGTAAACCTTATCGACGTAGCAGCTGGGGTGGTTCTTGGAGTAGGTCCCCTTCTCGCTGAGTCCGCCGTAGAGCTTGCTATCGCTCTTGTTGAGGAAGATGTTCGACACACCGTCGGTGATGTAGATCACGACGCGCTTGTAGTCCCAGTCCTTCCCCTGGAAGTTGACCTTCCTGGGCGCGGCGTCGAGCATCAGGGCCGCCCGGTAGAGGCCGCCTGCACCGTTGGTGCCGCCGCTGGTACGATAGTCATGGCTGTAGGCCCTGCCGGCGTCCTTGATGTTATTGGCGATCGTGTTCGGAAGGTTGGAGAAAGCCCTGGTATTGCTCGAGGGCACGTAGTCATTGAACCAGACCAGAGCCATCTGGTCGTCGGGGCGGGTGGGGTCGTAGCCGGGATTGCCGGGCATGTTGGTAGAGCGGACGAGGGACATGATGGCCTGCTTGGCCACATAGATACGGCGTTCCTCGACCTTCTTCCAGTAGTATTGGCCGGCGCCACCAGTCGGGGTGGGATAGCCCGCGGGGCCGTTGGTGCACTGCCGCAGCTTGTCACTGTTGCACTGGCCGTCGAAGTTGGCGCTCATCGAGCCGGAGACGTCGAGGACGACCACATACTGGATCGGCTTGCGCTCGGTGGGGATGAAGGCGTACTCAGGCCGAATAGCCACCTGGCCCATGAGCGTGTAGGTCTCGCCGGGGTTGGGGGCAGCGCTGTAGGCGCAGGCCGTCTGCTGGGGGGTGGCGTCGCCGAGGTAGATGAAATCCATCCACTTCCCGCCGCCCCTGTCGTAGTCGAGCAGCACGAAGAGGCCGAGGCCGCTGACGTGATACCTCGCGTTGGAGCCTGTATCAAAGCCGGCGTCGAAGATCGGCAGGGCCATGCGGGTACCCTCGGCGATATGCACATCCAGGATATCCGTCACCGCCGCCACATTGCCGGTCGAGCCCCAGATCCAGTCACCGATATTGAACTGGCCGGGCCGGTCGGGGTAATCCGCAGGCTTGGTCGAGCCGTTGTTGGGCCAGGGGGCCTCTTCGAAGCCAGCGGGCATGTTCCCCGGGATCGTCAGGCTGGCCTCGAGCTCGACTTTGCTGTTAGCGTTGGTACCATTGGCGCCCGTGTGCTCCATCCAGCGGAGCCAGCCGAAGCCGCCGCTGTTGTTGGTGCGCACGTCGAGGCGCATCGCGGTGCGGCCGGCATAGGGGCCACTGGTGATGGTGCGCCAGTTGTTGTCGGGCACGCCGATGGGGAGCTCATTATCGACCTTGCGGAACTTATCGCCATCGATCCACTTGGTGTCAATGGCAATGGGGTAGATCCCCGCGCCGAGGGGGCAGGTGCCGGCGTGGGCGACGGCGTTGATCGGCAAGTCGTTGCGGCCGACCACGCGGGCGAAGTAAGTATCGACCTGGCCCTTCAGATTGACCTGGATGAAGGCGACGTTGTTGGGCGCCTGTCTCGTATCGTCGGTGATGAAGGGCGAGCCATTGTCGCTCTCGATGGGCTTACCCTGGGCGTCGAGATAGATCGCCTCGAGCTCGAGCTGGCCGGGCTGGGGGTTGGTGGGGTCGGTGATGACATCCACACCGTTGGAGTTGAGCGTGCTAAGGAGGGTCCGGTAGATCGTGCGGTTGGTGGTGGAGCCAGTGCGGTCGATGTAGGCGTCCATAGCCGCGACCGCGGCGGCGTTGGCGGCGGCGACGGCCTGGCGCTCCTCCGAGAAGGTATTGCCCACATCGACCGACAGACCGACCATGGCCACGAGGACCACGATCATCAGGGCGATGATGGGCAGACTCTGGCCCTTCTGGCGGGCCATTCTGAGCCGGCGGGAGCCTTGCAGTCGAGCTCTCATGAGTGATTCCTCCGTCCGTTGCGGGCTGGGATGTAGCTAGGTAGGCGCTGGTTGGTCAGGCGGGCCGGCCCACGGCGCCGCGAAGCGAGTAACAACTAATCAAGGAGTGGTATAGAACGAGCTGCGAACGGGCATAACCTGGACGACTTGGAGCTGCACCGTCTCGCCGAAAGCCGGCGCGAGTGGGAAAAGGAACTTGTAGTTGTAGCGGACGGTAACGCGGACCCAGCAGCTGCCGCCGGGATAGCGTCCACCGCGCTGCATACCCTGACCCGGGGTGCTGGTGGGGCAGGCGTTGCTGGTGAGGATGAGCTCTCCGCTGGGGTTCACGCTGCCGCCCATCAACTCCACGAAGATATAGGAGGCATTGTTCCGTGGGTTGAGGATGGTGCCGCCCTGGGCACTGTCGTCCACACCGTTATTGTCAAGGTCGAGCAGGTTGGCGAAGCCGCCGCCGGCGGTGCCGTTGGCGAGACGCACCCGCTGAACGATCTTGTTGTAGTCGAGGTCGACCCGGTTGGTGCTGCCATCGGGGTTTACCACTCTCACAGGGTAGCTGCCGAAGGCGGCGCCTTCCTGGGCGGCGGCGCGCATCGCCTGGAGCGTGAAGAAGATCAGGCCGAGATCGACGACGGCGGCAAGCAAGAAGAAGATCAGCGTCGCGGCGAGGGCGAACTCGACGATCGCCTGACCTCTCGTTCGGCTGATTCGGCGATTCGGGGGCTGCATACGGACGCTCACTTCTGCGCTAATTCGACGGGTAGAGCTCGCGGAAATCGGCCATATTGGCAGCACAGGCCACACCCCTGGGCTTCGTCGGGTCGTTGCCGAGGTTCTCCAACGAGCGACGCTGGGTGACGCGCAGCGTGATCAGGCTCCCGCTGCCGTTGAAGTTGAGCAGCTGGAAGAGCGGCGTGATGCCGCGAACCGGATAGCTGATGCTCACCTCGATCGGGCCGCGAGCGGTGAGGTTCCGCGTGGCGCCACCATCGGGGTAGCGGATCGTCACAAAGTCAACAATGTCGCGACCTTCATTAATATCGCCGCTAAAAAGGGTGCTGTCGCTCTCGATCGCCTGGAGGACTGCGTTCACGCACGGGTCGCCGCGCCAACCGGGATAATCGCTGTCACTGGGAGGATTGTTGCGATAGTTGAGCCAGCTCTCGTAGGGAGGGAGCTGGGCCGCGGCCTCAGCGCCATTACGGGCAGCCTGTGAGACGGTGGAGTAGGCAAAGATCAGGTAGCCGAACTCCATAAGCCCGAAGAGGACGATCAGGAGCAGGGGGAGGATGAGGGCCATCTCAACGATGGACTGGCCGGACTGTCGACGCATACGCGCTCTCCGCCACTACGACTATGCCCCGTGATTATAGGCTCTGGCCACTGTGACGCTCAATAGTCAAATGGTACCGGGATAGCGGCGGGGGTTTGGAGCGCGAATTTCGCGAAGGGAAGCGAAAAACGCGAAACGAATCCGCGAAGGTGCGAAAAAGAAGACGCGAAAAAGAAGACGCGAAAGGGAGGGGCGAAAGGGAAGACGCGAAAGGGAGCGCTAAAACGCGGGGTGAAGGGGTGTTAGTCGTGGCCGGCGATGTATTTGTTGAGCATATCGGCCCAATAGGGCCAATCGTGGCACCAGCCATCCCAGAGGCGCAGCGCGTTGCCGACACCCTTCTCCCAGAGCAGCCGTGAGAGCAGCTCATTCGACCAGGCGGCGGGGTCGTCGCGGCCGGTAACGAGGATGATATCGGTCTCACGCAGACGATCGAGCGACCAGGGGTCATTCAGGTTGGGCACAAAGTCTACGGGGTTGTGGAAGTAGAGCCCCTGAGTATAGCGGCCAAAGAAGCGGCGCAGGTCGTAGAGGCCGCTGAGGCCAATCACACGCCGGATGATGCCTGGATGGCGTAGGGTGAAGATCACGGCCTCGGTGGCACCAAAGGAGCAGCCGGTGGCCATCAGGAACGGGTTGGGGTTGAGATGGCGCACCAGGGGTAGCAGCTCAGTGATGATGTAGTGCTCGTACTGCTCCTCGCGAAACATGCGCGCGTCGGTATCCAAGCCGTAGTTGTACCAGCTCTCGCTGTAGACGGCATCGACGCAGTACAGCTGGATCCAGCCCTGCTCGATCTGGTGGCCGAGGGCGGCGACCATGCCGCGGTCCTCGAACTCGTAAAAGCGACCGTGGGAGGTGGGGAAGACGAGCAGCGGGGCGCCGGCGTGGCCGAAGATCAGCAGCTCCATCTCTCGGCCAAGGGCGGGACTGTGCCAGCGGCGGTAGTCGCGGTGCATCGGGGCCTCGACTCAGTGCGGCTGCAGATCACAGGCTGTAGCTGCGGCATCCTAAGGCCACCGGCGCCTCTGATGAGCGCAGAGGGGGGCTCCTCCGACGACGGCGGGCGCCGAGGGTTCCTCGCGACGGGGCGCGGGGCGGCTGGTTCAGGGCGCGAGTGCCGGCTATGATAGCCGCGCTGTGCGAAGCTGTCAATGGGGGTTTGGATCGCGAAAGGCGCGAAAGCTGCGCCGCGAAAAACGCGAAACGAAGGTTCGAACTTTCGAAAGGGAAGACGCGAAAGAAGCGCGCGAAGGCGTGAAAGGGAAGGCGCCCGGTCAGTAGGGGAAGAAGTCGGGGGGGAGGGGATGGGCGCCGGTGAAGGTGGCGTGTACGGCACTGTCGTCGCGGGTGACGGCGCTGATCTCGGCCTCGATGTAGCGCCCGCCTTGGCGCCAGCGGACAATGTCGCCGGGGCGCAGATCGTACAGCTCGGGACGCATGTAGGTCTCCCTACAATCGATGCGCAGCCCGGAGGTGTCGATCTGATCCACCGGGAGCTCGGTGTAGCGCTTGCCGTAGTGGCGGCGGAAGACACTAACGGTGACCAGACTGGGCTGAACCATGCAGCTTGTGGGATCGCAGATTGAGGGCGATTTGTCGCTGCTTGGAGCTGCGGGATCTGCCTGGCCAATCTGCGGGGCGATGGGCAAGTCAGGCGATTGTAACGCGACTCCGCTATGGGCGCAACGTTGCAAGGGCACGGGCTACGGCTAAAAAAGGGTCGTCGCTAATGCCTTCGCTGGCGTAGCTCCACCAGGAGCCGAGGACAGCCTGCGCGAGGGCATAGCCGTAGATGCGGTCGCGATCGATGCCGAGGATCTCGGCGAAGATGGCGATGCGGCGCTCGAGGGTGCGGGGGAGTTGCGGGTCGGCGGCGATCTGGGGCACGGGGTTGCAGATGAAGGCGGCGCACTCGTAGGCGGGATCGCCGACCAGGCCTTTGGGATCGATCGCGCGCCACTCGTCCGGCCCGGCGGCGAGGATGTTGTAGTGGTGCAGGTCACCATGGAGCACCACCGGCTCAGGCTGCGAGGCGAGCAGCTCGGCAAAGTGGGCCTCGGCCCGCTCCACAAGGTCGGCGGGGAAGGGCCCCGTGCCGCCGCCGAAGTGGGGACGCAGCTCGGCGAGGTCCGCGGTCCATTCCCGCAGCTCGGTGAAGCGATGGCCGGCGGGCGGCGGGGCCCAGAGGCGGCCCATCACCTGTGCGGCGACGCGGGTGGCAGCCTCATCATCGCTGGCGGCGAGGGTGGAGAGCATCTGCCCCGGCTGCAGGCGCTCGATCAGCAGGGCGCCGAGTTCCTCGTCGGCCTCCAGCAGCCGGCAGGCGCCCCGGCCCGCATAGTGGCGCAGAGCGTCGATCTCGGTGTTCAGCTCGTGGCAAGGCACGCCAAGCTTGAGGACAACCGGTGTGCCGTCGGCGAGCAGCTGGGCCGGGGCTACGTAGTTGTACGAGAGCTCAGGGAAGTGGGGCGCCACGCTCAGGCCCCAACGCTGGGCGATCTGCTCGATGAGCGCCGGCAGCCGCTCGAGCCAAGGAGCGCCGTCGGGCTCGTAGACGAGGGTGACGCGGCGGATGAAGTCGGGTGGAAGTCTCATCAAGGGTTGGGACGCGGCGGGTCGGCCGCGGTGGGCCGCTCGTACAGGCGGCTGAGGCGGAAGGGTGCGAGGGCGGCCGGCGTGGCACCGCTGGTGACGGCCTCGGCGAGCAGGCGGCCGAAGATCGGGGCGAAGGGCATACCGTGGCCGCAGAAGCCGCCCGCAAACCAGACGCCGGGCAGGTCGGGGGCGGCGTCGGCGATGGGCAGGTAGTCGGGGGTGAAGGCCATCAGGCCGGCCCAACGCTGCGCGACGGGCAAGCCGGCGAGGGCGGGGAAGAGGCGAGGCAGGGCCGCGTCGATGGCGGCCTGCACCTCAGGGGTGGGCACCATCTCACGGACGCCGACGTCACGTTCTGGCGCTACCGCCCGGAATCCACCGAAGATCAGGGCGCCGGAGGAGGTCTGCTGGCCGTACTCGCCGGTGGGGGTGAAGCTGACGCCGAAGGCGTAGGGCAGGGCGGGGGCGATGGGCGCCGTGGCCATGGCCTGGCCGCGCACGGGGGTGATGAGGCCGGAGATGGTGGGGAGCAGGTCGCTGCTCCAGGCGTTCAGGGCGATCACAGCGGCGCCTGCGTTCACGGAGCCTTTGCTGGTGAGGACTCGAACCCCGCCGGGCGCCGCTTCCAAGCCGATCACCTCGACACCCATGGAGAGGCGAGCGCCGTGACGGACGGCAGCAGCGAGCAGGCCGTGGACGAGGCGGGCGGAGTGGAGCGCGGCCGCGTTCGGGTTGCGCTTGCCGCCGACTACCTCGGGGCCGAGGGGCGTGGGCGTGAGCGCCTGGAGCTCAGAGCGGTCGAGGAGCTCCATGGCGATGCCGTCGGCGGTGAGGGCGGCGACAACGCGGCGCTGCTCGGCTAGCTGCGCCTCGCTCAGGGCGAAGGAGATCTGCCCACAGGGGCGCAGGTCGCAGTCGATCGCCTCCTCGGCGACGATCTGGCGCAGCAGGGCGAAGCCCTCCTCGGAGATGGCCCAAGCGGCGCGGGCCTGCTCGCGGCCGTGGCGGGCCGCGGTGTCGAGGTAGCCCTCTGCGGTGCCGGTGACGCAGAGGCCACCGTTGTGGCCGCTGGCGCCGGCCGCGAGGCCAACACGGTCGAGCAGGAGGGGGGCGGCGCCGGCGCGGGCCAGCCAATAGGCAGCCGCGGCGCCGTGGACGCCGCCGCCCACGACGATCACCTCGGCGACGGAGGGCAGATCGACGACGGGGAGGGCGGGCCGGCTGAGGGTGGCGTGCCAGTGTGAGAGCATGGTGGATGGCTCCGAGGTCGGGGCGCCCACGATGGGGCACCAGAGCGGGCGTCGAGGGCAGGGCGCCCACGATGGGGCGCCCCTACGGGCGATTGGGGCGCCGAGGGCAGGGCGCCCACGACGGGGCGCCCCTACGGGCGATTGGGGGGCGCCATACGACCGGGCCAGGCGGCGCGATCGATCACGCAGGAAGGGCACTCGCCGGCAAGCACCTGGAGCACCTGGTCGACGCAGGCGTTCGACATGTTGTAGAGGCCGCGCTCGGTGAAGCTGGCGATATGGGGCGTGACGACCACGTTGGGCATGGTGAGCAGCGGGTTATCGGCGAGAGGCGGCTCGGGATCGAAGACATCGAGCGCGGCGCCGGCGAGATGGCCGCTCTGGAGGGCGCGGATGAGGGCGGCCTCGTCGACCACCGGGCCGCGGCTGACATTGATCAGGAAGGAGCCGGGGCGCAGCAGCCCGAACTCCCGCTCGCCGATCAGGTGGTAGGTATCGGGCGTGAGGGGCGTGTGGAGGGTGAGGAAGTCGGCCGCGGCGATCACCTCGTCGAGGCTGCCGACAGCGGTGACGCCCTCGATGAGCTGGGTGTCGGGGAGCAGGTAGGGATCGAAGACGACGACGCGCATCTTCAGGCCCAGGGCGCAGATCTCGCTGACACGGCGGCCGATGCGGCCATAGCCGACGACGCCGAGCACGCGGTCGCGGACCTCGGTGCCGAGGAGTTCGGGATGGAGGCGGCGCTGGCCAGCGCGCATGCCCGCGTCGGCGCGGGCAATCTGCTTGGCGAGGGCCAGGATCAGGCCGACGGCGTGCTCGGCGGTGCTCTCGGTGGGGGCGTCGGGCGTATTGCAGCAGAGCACGCCGTAGCGGGTGGCCGTGGGGACGTCAAGGGTGTTGTAGCCGATGCCGTGGCGGACTACCATCTTCAGGCTCGGGCCGGCGCGCTCGATGAAGGCGGCGTCAACGGTGCTGCCACCGATAATCGCGGCCTCGGCCCCCGGCAGGGCATCCAGCCCGCCGCCGATGATCACGTCCGCGTGGGCCTGAAGGCGGGCCAGGGCCTCGGGGTGGAGCCGGACCTCACTCCATACTTTCGGTCGCATGGGTTGGGTTCCTGTTTAGGATGCGGGCGATGGCCGAAGCGTTTGCCTGCGGCAAATGCTTCGGCCCTACCGGGATGCGCACGGAGCCGGCTTAGTAGAGTTGGCCTTCGGGCTTGTGGCTCTCGCTGGCGGCGCCGGAGAAGTCGATGGCGTTGAAGGCGGCGTGGGCGGCTTGGGCCATGAAGGCTGCGTCGCTGGCGAGGGCCAGGAACTGGAAGCCTTGGCCGATCCGCGTGGAGAGCTCGGCGGCGTTGTAGCAGTGCTTGCCGGCGGCCTTGCCGGTCTTCTTCGCAGCGGCAAGGACCGAAAGCATGGCCTCCTCGTGGGCGGTGCCGGGGCCGGTTTCCTTGGGCGAGATGCCCATGGAGAGGGCGAGGTCGTGCGGACCGATGAAGCAGCCGACCACGCCGTCGACAGCGAGGATCTCCTCGGCCCGCTCGACGGCCTGGATGGTCTCGATCATCACGATCACGGCGAGGTTTGCATCGGCCCAGGTACGGTAGTCACCATCGATGTAGGGGACCACGCGGCTGCCGCCGAAGCTGCGCTGGCCCTTGGTGGCGTACCGCATGTTGGCGACTACTTGCCTGGCGTCCTCTGCGGAGTTGACCATGGGCACGACCAGGCCCAAGGCGCCCGCGTCGAGGGTGCGCTGGATCCAGATCGTGTCATTCCAGGGGACGCGGGCGAGGGGCACGGCGCCGCCAAGCTGGATGGCCCGAAAGCAGTTGACCATCGTCTCGAAGCCGACGGGGCTGTGCTCAACATCGACCGTCAGCCAGTCCCAACCGATGTGGGCCATCGTCTCTGCCGCGACGGGCGAGCAGAGCGACAGCCAGCTGCCGACCGTGGGCTGGCCGGCGCGCAGCTTGTCCGTCACTGGGTTCGTCGTGAGCTTTCCGCCGCTCAAACGGCTCATGGGGATACTCCTCTGTACTCCGCCGCAGGCCTCTAGTGTAATGCAATTTTGGATCGCGAAGGGCGCGAAAGCTTCGCCCGCGTTACGAAGTGGCGCGCAGCGCTTAAAACGCGAAACGAAGGCGCGAAGACGCGAAAGGGAAGACGCGAAAGAAGACGCGAAAGATGTCGCGCAGCGCTTAAAACGCGAAACGAAGGCGCTAAAGTCGAAACGGAAGACGCGAAACGGAAGGGGCGAAAGCTGTCTCTGGGCAATGATGCTCGCAGGGCTACGGCGCGCGCAACCCGGCGATATAGGCACGGACGAGGCGCAGGAAGCTCTCGTCGCGGTCGAGGGCGAGGCCGAAGCCGCCCGCCTGCTCGATGGTGGCGAAGCCGTGGACGATAGCGCGCAACCCACGGACGGCATGGATGGCGTCGTCGGCCTCGAGGTTATATGGCGCCAGTACAGCCAGGATCACATCGACGATGGCGACGGCGAGGGCCTGATGCTCCTCGTTGTCGGGGGCGGGGGCCGGCACCATAGCGGCGTAGAGGCCGGGGTGCTCGAGCACGAAGGCGCGGTAGGTCTGAGCGAGGGTGAGGATGGCCTCGTCGCCGGACTTGCCGATGGCGGCTCGGGTGAGGCGTTCGTAGACCTGTCGCGCCGCGAGCAGCGCTAACTCGCGGCGCAGGCCGGGCAGCCCCGCTACGTGGTTGTAGAGCGAGGGGAGCTTGATCTGGAGCCGGGCGGCCACTTGGGCGAGGGTGAGCCCATCGAGGCCGTGGGCGTCGGCGAGCTCGGCGGCCACCGCCACCACCTGCTCGCGGGTGACGCCGACGCTACGCGCCATGGGGCACCTCCTCGCGGAGTTCGCGGGCGGTCCGGTCGATTGCAGCGTCCATCGCGGCCAGAGGCGCTTCGAGCACCTCGCCGTGGCCGACAGCCAAGCGCGTAGGGTTCAGGTCGCGCAGGCGGCGGGCGCTGGCGAGGGCTAGCGGGCGGTTCCAGGTGGCGAGGGCGGGGAAGGGGAAGAGCGGCCGTAGCGTGCCGGAGACCGCGAGGCCGGCGCGGGTCTGGAAGGCGTCGCCGGCGATGAGCGAGCCATCGCGGGGGTCGAAGAGGGCGATCTGGCCGGGGGTGTGACCCGGCGCCGGGATCACCTGGAGCGAGCCGACACGGTCGCCCTCGCCGAGCAGACGGTCGGGGCGGGCGGCGATGGTGACGTAGCCGCCGCGGAGCTTCGTCTGCGGCTCATCCGGGTCGAGGGACATATCCCCGGCGAGGAAGCGGGCGTCGCGGGCGGAGACGCTGAACTCGGCGTCGGGGAGCAGCTTGCGCAACTCGTCGATCGAGCCGACGTGGTCCATGTGGGCGTGGGTGAGGACCATGCGGGCGATAGGCTGGCCGAGCTTGCGGGCGGCGGCGATGATGGCGCGGGCGCTGCCGGGCAGGCCAGCATCGATCAGAGTGAGGCCGTCATCCTCGCGGACGAGGTAGCAGTTCACCGGGAAGAGGCGCGGGAGGCTGGTGAGCTGGAAGAGGTGGGCGCCGTAGGCGAGGGTTCGCATGATGGACTCCTTCGTATAGTGGTCGGGTGGGCAGGTTGGCCCGCCCTTACGAGGCTGTGGCGTCATTTGCTAATACGATTAGATAATAGACTAATTATATTAGTTTGTCAAGGGGAGGGACGCTGCCGATGAGGTAAAAATAAAGTAAAAGTTCGTTCTGCATGACGGCAGGACGACCCATCGCAACACCGCATGTATCAGGAGATGCCCATGCGCCACCGCACATCGCTCCTCGGCCTGATCGGTAGTCTCATCATCTTGCTCCTCGCGCCCGGGCTAGGCGCCGCGCCGCTGCAAGCTGTGGCGGCACCGACCCTCAAGTGGCAGTATGGCGGCTGCGCGACGCCGCCCCACTACTGCGAGACGGGCTGGTACGCCTCTCCCGCCGTGGCCGACCTCGACAACGATGGCAAGCCCGAGGTGATCTGGGGCGGCTACGATCTCTTCGCCCTGAACGGCGAGGACGGCAGCGTACAGTGGAGCGCCCCGAACGGCAGCCGGATCTGGCCGGGCATCGCTGTGGCCGACCTCGATGGGAACGGCTCGCTAGAGATCGTGGTGGGCCGCGGCAGCGACCAGCTGACGGTCTACAGCGCAACGGGCGAGGTGCTCTGGAGCCGCAACCCCTTCGGCGGCGGCGAGGTGCGGACGCTGGCGGTTGAGGATCTGGAGGAGGACGGCGACCTGGAGGTGATCGTCGGGCGGGCCGGCAACGGCCGGATCGGCGACAGGACCACCAGAAACACCGAGCAGGTCCACGTCTTCGAGCACACGGGCGAGCCACGGGCGGGCTGGCCGGCGCGGCGTAACGGCGAAGACGGCTACGGCGCGAACATGTACAACGAGAATATCGCTATCGCCGATATGGACGGCGACGGCAAGAAAGAGATCTTCGCCCCCACCGATACCCACTACATCACCGCCCTGGCCGCGAACGGCGACCAGCTGCCGGCGAACCCGATCTACGGCGCGGGGCGGCCCTGGAGCCGCGTGGGTGTCCACGTCGATCACGAGGTGGACCTGCGGGGCTACGCCAACTGCGGCACGGAGCACAGGCCGAACTTCGCCAACGCGGCTCCCGCGATCGCCGATCTCGACGGCGACGGCACGCTGGAGCTGATCGTCCCCGGCGACGTGTACAACTGCGACATCGGCGACCCTGAGGGGGATCTCTACTATCTGCCCTGGATCTTCAAGGTTGACCGAACACGCTGGAGCGGCAGCGGCTACGATTGGACCGTGCTCCCCGCACCCGCGCCGGGCAGCGGCCCGCTCTCGCAGGATTACAGCGTGATCGAGAACGCGGTGGTGAACGCAGTTCCGGCTGACCTCGACGGCGACGGGCAGCTGGAGATCCTCTTCCCCTCCTACGACGGCCGGCTGCACGCCTACTGGCTCGACAAGACCCAGCACGGCTCCTGGCCGTTCGATGTGCCGGGCGACGGCATCCGCTTCGCCTCGGAGCCGGCTGTGGCCGACCTCGACAACGACGGCAAGGCTGAGGTGATCATCACCTCGTGGCCCGAGAAAGGTGCCGGGCGGGTAGGCCAGCTGCACATCCTCGACTATCTGGGCAATCAGCTCCACGCGGTGAATCTGCCGGCGCCGGGGGCTAACGCGAGCTGGAACGGCGGACTAGGCGCGCCGACGATCGCGAACATCGACGCTGACGCCGATCTGGAGGTAGTGGTGGGCACCAGCCACAGCGGCGCCGTGGCTTACGACCTGCCTGGCAGCGCGGGAGCGCGGGTGCTCTGGGGTACCGGCCGCGGCAGCTTCCAGCGCACCGGGCGCGCCCCGGCCGCCGCGCCGGCCTTCACGCTCAGCAGCCCGCTCCCCTCGCAGGCGATCCCCGCGGGCGGCGAAGCCGTCTACACGCTGAGCGTGGGCGGCGTGAGCGGGACCGTCACTCTCAGCTTGGGCGAGCTGACTGGCCCCGAGCCGCGGCCGAGCGTGGCCCTGGCGACGAGCAACCTGACGGCGCCGGGCGAGACAACCCTGACCCTCAGCGACCAGCACGCGGCCGGGCCGCTGCTGCCGGGGGCCACCTATAGCCTGCCGGTCACGGCGACCAGCGGCGAGCGCTCGCAGACGATCACGCTGCGGCTGATCGTGGGCGGCACACGGACGGCGCTGCCGATCACGCGGCGATAGATCCGTCTTCCGGGATGTGAGGCCGAAGCATTGACTGCGGCAATGCTTCGGCCCTACCTTCGGCACCGACGGGATCATCATAGTGTAGGGGCCGCGCCAATGCTTCGGCCCTACCTTCGGCAACCACGGGTCATCACGGCGTAGGGAATCCAGGCTTATGCTCACCAACCGACTCGACTACGGGCTCGCCACGCGGCTCGCCGATCTCGCGCTGGAGGGTGTGAAGCGCGAGTACCCGAACAGCCCCGGCCACGTGCTGTACGGCCCCGATGACAGTCGCAGGCCGCGAGAGCTGCACCCGGCGTTCTACGGCTGCTTCGACTGGCATTCGGCGGTCCACAGCCACTGGTTGCTGGTCTGGCTGCTGCGCCACCTGCCGGCGCTGCCGAGCGCCGGGGCGATCCGCGAGACGCTGGACACGCACCTCACCGCGGCAAACCTACAGGCCGAGGCGGCTTACTTTGCCGAGCCGGGCCGCCGCGGCTTCGAGCGGCCCTATGGCTGGGCCTGGCTGCTAAAGCTGGCCGTCGAGCTGCGAACGTGGAACAACCCCGACGGGCAGCGTTGGGCGAGCGCAGTGGCGCCGCTCGCCGAGCTGATCGCCGGGCTGTACCGCGACTACCTGCCGCGCCTGAGCTACCCCATCCGCAGCGGGGTGCACAGCAACACGGCCTTCGGCCTCGCCTTCGCCCTCGACTATGCGGAAGCGGCCGGCGATGAGACGCTGCAGGAGCTGATCGTGGGGCGGAGTATGGCGTATTTCGGCGGCGACAAGGATGCGCCGGCGGCTTGGGAGCCGGGCGGAAGCGACTTTCTCTCGCCGTCGCTGGTTGAGGCCGACCTGATGCGGCGCGTGCTGCCGCGAGAGGCCTTCGCCGTCTGGCTCGAGCGCTTCCTGCCGGAGCTTGCGGCAGGCAGGCCAGCGCAGCTGTTCACGCCCGCCGTCGTGAGCGACAGGAGCGACGGGCAGATCGTTCACCTCGACGGCCTGAACCTGAGCCGGGCCTGGTGCTTGTGGGGCATCGCGAGCGCGCTGCCATTGGGCGACGGGCGACGGCGGCCGCTGCTGCGGGCGGCCGAGGAGCACGCCGCGGCGGGCCTGGCCGGCGTGGGCAGCGGCGACTATATGGGCGACCACTGGCTCGGTAGCTTCGCCCTCTACATGCTCAGCTGCGCGCCATAATGCCCGTACAGCGTAGCCTGTAGTCGGTAGTCCGTACAGCGAGAGCCTCACAGAGCCAAAGAGCCAGGCGGCCGAAGCATTCGCCCAAGTCGCGCGTGTGGTACCGGGTGTTGTCCCGGGCCTACGGCCGAAGCATTCGCCCCAAGTCGCGCTTGTGGTAGGGGTGTTGTCCCGAGCGAATGCTTCGGCCCTACGAGATTCTGTAGTTTCATAGGATGAAAGGCCAGGCCCATACCGTTGGGCGTGGCCTTTTGTCCCGCCGGGGGACAGCAACCATGCTACACTGAGGGTGCGCACGTCGGCGGCCATAGGATCGACCCAGCATTGCCACCTTGGGCTGCGCTGTGCCAGCAAACCCGGGAGTGAAGATGCGACGAGTATTCACGTTGCGCTGGCGCCCGATCCTGCTCGCGCTGCTCGTAGCCCTCGGCGGCTGCAGCATCGCCGGGGCGCCAGTCGCACCCAGCGCCGCGGCTGTGCTCGTGGAGCCCAGCGCGACTATCCTGCCCACCGCCACCATCCAGCCCAGCGCCACACCGGCGCCGACGGCCACGGCGGTTCCCCCCACAGCCACCCCGCCACCGCCCACGGCTACCCCGGCGCCTCCTACAGCCACACCCGACCCATACGCCGAACTGGCGCCGTACACGATCGAGGGCCTGCGAGCGCGCAGCTACGGCGAGGGCGCGATCGAGATCCTGCAGACCCTGGAGGAGGCCCAGGGCTTCACCCGCTATCTCTTCGCTTACCACAGCGACGGGCTGCGGATCACGGGGATGCTCAACCGGCCGCGAGGCGATGGACCCTTCCCTGTGGTGATCCTCAACCACGGCTACTACCCGCTCGATGTGTATCAGACCGGCAACGGCTCGAAGCTCGCCGCCGACTACCTGGCGGCCCGCGGCTTCCTCACCCTCTCGCCCGATTTCCGCAGCCACGCAGGTTCGGACGACGCGCCGAACATCTTCCGGGCCGGCCACGTGATCGATACGCTCAACCTGATCCCGCTGGCCCAGGCGCTACCGGAAGCGCGGCCGGGCAAGGTGCTGATGTGGGGCCACAGTAACGGCGGCGCGATCACGGCCAAGGCGATCGCGGTGAGCGACCAGATCGCCGCAGCGCTGATCTACGCGCCGGCTTCGTCGAACATCGAGCAGGACTACCAGTTCCGCGCCGAGCGCTGGGCGCAGCGGGCCGGCAACCCGCCAGGTCGCCGCAGCGGCGTGATCGACCGGCTCGAGATCGAGTTCCCGGTGACGCCGGAGGAGGCCCCTGAGCTGTACGCGCGCCTCTCGCCGCTGAACTACGCCCATTACGTCACAGCCCGCACCCTGATCATCTGGGGCGACCAGGATGAGACGGTGCCGCGCCACTGGCCCGAAGATCTCGCCAACGCTCTGCAGGCTGCGGGCAAAGATGTGACCTTCGTGGTCTATCCCGGCCAGCCCCACTCCTTCGACGCCGCCGGCAACGCCCAATATCTGCCGCAGATGGTGGAGTTCTTCAACGCCGCGCTGGAGGCCCAATGAGCCGCCGCACGCTGATCTGGCTGGCCCTGCTGCTGTTGGGCACGCTGCTGCTCGGCGCGTGGGCCATACGCAACCCGACGCTGCGCCATGAGGCCAAAGTGCTGCTCGGCCTGGAGCCGCGCCCACAGATCACGCCCCTCGCCGCCGTGGTGCCATCGCCCGCGCCGACAGCGGCGCAGCCGGCCGCAAGCCCTACCACGCCCCCGTCGCCTGTGCCGACCGCCCCGCCACCGACGGGCACGAACAGCGCCGTACCCACCGCGCCACCAACCGCAACGACTCCGCCAACCCCAACCCTCCCGCCGACCGTCACCCCGAGCCCTGAACCGGTGGTGATCAACGGGCGCACCTACACGGCCTACATCCCGGCGGCGCTGAAAGAGGGACAGCAGTACCAGTACACCTGCGAGTTCGACGCGGTGTGGGTGATCCTGCAGACCTACGGGATCGATGCGAGCGTGGAGGAGATCATCGCCCGCACGCCGATCGACCAGACGATCGAGCCCTGGTTCGAGGAGACGGCCGAGGGCTTCGTGATCTACGGGGGCGACATCCGCAGCGCCTTCTCCGGCAACTACCGCGAGAGCTTCCTGGCCCGCAGCACCGGCGGCGCAATGCTGCCCGTCTTCGCCAGCTACGGGCTCGAGGCCAACCCGGTGAATGACCGCGCCGGGGTGGAGGCGGCGCTACAGCGCGGCGCGCTGGTCTGGATGAAGACCACGGTGGATTTCAAGCCGTGGCGGCCGGCGATCTGGATCACCCCTGACGGCAGCCGGATACCCACTGTGCTCGGCAATGACCACGCGGTGGTGGCGATCGGCTTCAACCAGGATGTGGTGGTGATCCGCGATGTGCTCGGGCCAACCAGCAGCAACTGGCAGCGCCCCTACGAATATGAGGTGAGCTGGGACACCTTTATGAGCTCGTGGGGCGCCCAAGGCTACGATGGTCTGGC
>DAOUGF010000067.1:0-4774 GCA_034429295.1 Chloroflexaceae bacterium | reverse complement strand
CGGGTGAAGAGCAGGGCATGAGCCAAGTCCCTGGGGCGCTGCCCCGAAGCAGTACCACCTGCACGGTGGGTGGGATGCGAGCGGGCTCCGCCCCTCGCGCTCCCCGCCGGAGGGGGCGGCTGCCCCCTCCGGACCACCCCCAAGCCGGAGGGCCGTACCGTGCCGGCGGCTGGCGGCGTACCCGACATCATTGTCGGGCAGAGCCATCCGCCTCGGCCGGCGGCGGATCTCTGGTCGGGGTGGTGTGCAAGCATCGGTTGTGCCGTCCGCTTTCTCACACCAGATCCTGGAAAGCTTGCCCTGCGGCGGAGTAGCGCCGGCACGCCGGATCGAGCAGGGCGCAACCAGTGGGCGAGCGCCACCGTGCTCGGCCAGGGCTCAAGCCCGACAATGAGACTGGTCGCCCGCAGGACGTGGGCACGGCACTGGCTTCCGACTTGGGGTCCAGGGGCGAGGCCCCTGGCGCGGGGGGTGTCGGGGTGGCGAATGCCGAAGGCATCCTCGAAGAGTGCGTCCGCCCCCTGACAACACAAGCGGGGTGCGGGGCACCAGTCCCCGAAGCTGCTGTGGGCAGCCTGCCCACCTCCCCGGCGGGGCGTCAGCCCCTTCCTGACTTTGCTCATGCCCTGGGGTGAAGAGTTTTGAAAGCAAATGCTTTTGAAAACTCTGCTATAATGGGAGGAGCGCCTTCACGTCAACGTATCGTGCCTGATGCACGCGGAGATATAGCATGGGCCTCTTCTCACGGGGCGGGGAGATCACCGAGCAGGCGGTGCTCGCCGCTCTCAGCACAGTGCAGGAGCCGGAGCTCGGCGGCGACCTCGTCTCGCGCCGGATGGTGAAGGGTGTGCAGATCGAGGGCGGCGCTGTGCGCTTCACGATCGAGCTGACCACGCCGGCCTGCCCGCTGAAAGATCAGATCCAGAGCGAGGCCGAGGCGGCAGTGCGAAAGATCCCCGGCGTCAGTGAGGTGGGGATCGAGTTCACCGCCAACACCCGCCGCCCGGCTGGCATCCCTGAGCAGGCGCCGATCGCCGGCGTCGCGAATGTGATCGCCGTGGCCGCCGGCAAGGGCGGCGTGGGGAAGAGCACCGTGGCGGCGAACTTGGCGGTGGCCTTGGCCCAGGAGGGCGCCAGGGTGGGCCTGCTCGACGCCGATGTGTTCGGCCCAAGCCTGCCGCTGATGTTCGGCGTGCGCGGCCAGCCCACCGCCTTTCAGAACGAACAGGGCGAGGCGATGATGGTGCCGCTGGAAGGCCACGGCATCAAGCTGATCTCGGTGGGCTTTCTGATCGAAGAGAACCAGCCGGTGATCTGGCGCGGGCCTATGGTGAGCCAGCTGCTGCGGCAGTTCCTCTACAATGTGGCCTGGGCGCCACTCGACTATCTGATCATCGATATGCCGCCCGGCACCGGCGATATCGCCCTCACCCTGGCTCAGAGCCTGCCGCTCACCGGCGCGCTGATCGTCACTACGCCGCAGGCCGTGGCCACCGCCGATGTGGTGAAGGCCATGGAGATGTTCAAGAAGGTGAATGTGGAGCTGCTGGGCATTATCGAGAATATGGCCTACTTCGTAGCTCCCGACACCGGCACGCGCTACGATATTTTCGGCCAGGGCGGCGCCGAGCGGCTCTCGGCGCAGCTGGGCGTGCCGCTCCTCGGCCAGATCCCGTTGGGGATGGCGGTGCGCGCGGGCAGCGACGCCGGCACACCGGCTGTGATCAGCGATGCGCCCGACGCCTACGCTGAGCTGTTCCGCGAGATCGCCCGCCAGCTCGCGGCACGGATCAGCGTGGTGAAGTTCGCCGCAGCGTAGCGCCCGTACAGCGTAGTCCGTAGTCGGTAGCCCGTACCGCTAGAGCTTCATAAAGCCAGAGAGCAAGGCGACATGGCCAAAAAGGTCGCCTGAAATTGCACTAGGGGCGGGAACCAGGGGGCATTATGAGCAGCGATACCCCGATGAAGGGCACGGTTCCCATCACCTTCTTCGAGCCGAGCCGGCTGCCGCGCTACAGCACCGACGCGCCGGCGCTGGATAGCTACGGCCGCCGGATCGACTATCTGCGGGTTTCGCTCACCGACCGCTGCAACATGCGCTGTGTCTACTGCATGCCGGCCGTTGGCATGCAGTTCCACCCGCGCCCGGAGCTGCTCACCAACGACGAGCTGCTGTTGGCGGTGCGGGCGGCGGCCAACGCCGGCTTTCGTAAGCTGCGGCTCACCGGCGGCGAGCCGCTGTTGCGCCACGGCATCGTTGAGTTGGTGCGCGAGCTGAAGGCCATCCCCGGCATCGAGCATATCGCCATGACCACCAACGCGCTGCGGCTGCGGAAGCTCGCCGGGCCGCTCAAGGAGGCCGGGCTCGATAGGGTGAACATCAGCATCGACAGCCTCGATGCGGCGAAGTTCCGCCAGATCACCCGCGGCGGCAACCTTGAAGAGGTCTGGGCGGGGGTTGAGGCGGCCGACGAGGTGGGTCTGCGCCCGATCAAGCTCAACGCCGTGGTGGTGCGCGGCATGAACGACGACGAGGTTGTACGGCTGGCTGAGCTCACCCTGCAGCACCCGTGGGAGTTCCGCTTCATCGAGGTGATGCCGCTCACCGGCGTGGCCGGGCTCGCCGAGGAGGGCGTGGTGAGCACCGCCGAGCTGATCGCCCGCATCGAGGCGCGCTTCGGCCCGCTGGAGCCATACGGCCAGGACCCGGCTGATCCGGCGCGGCGCTACCGTATCCCCGGCGCCCCCGGGAAACTCGGCTTCATCAGCGCCGTCACCGACCCGTTCTGCTCCACCTGCAACCGTATGCGGCTCACCGCCGATGGTCGCCTGCACCTCTGCCTGCTGCGCGACGACGAGGTGGATCTGCGGGCCGCCATCCGCAGCGGGGCCAGCGTGGCCGAGCTCGAGCAGATCATCCGCCACGCGGTATATATCAAGCCCTGGGGCCACGGCCTGCCGGAGGGCGTGCTACCGACCCTGCGGGGCATGTCGGAGTTGGGCGGTTAGTGGCCATACGGCGTAGCCCGTAGTCCGTAGTCCGTACAGCTATGTAGGGCCACTGAGATCGTTCTGTAAGCCCGTAGGGGCCGTTGGCACACCGGCGCCGCACCGCGCCCTCAAGCTCTTAGCTTGAGGGCGCGAGAGCAGGCGCAAGGATGTGCCAAGCTAATGTAACTAAGCCTGGCGCACGAGGGCTGCCGCCGCTGTGGCCACGGCCGCGTCTTCCACGAGGCCGGAGGCCAGGCTATCCATGCCGAGCTCTTCCATCAGCAGGCGGCGCAAGTGGAACCAGACGAAGGTGGCGCCGAGGGCTGCGCTGGCGGCGAGCAGGCTGGCGAGCAACGGGCTGCGGTCGTAAGCCCGCGCCGCCAACACGGCCGAGGCTGTGCCGAGAGCCACGCGGCCCAGAAGAGCGGGCGGCGTGGTGCGGGCGGGCGTAAAGGGCAGTTTGTCGGCCACCATCTCGAGGAAGACGAGGGTGTAGAACACGGGGCGCAGCCGAACGGCGAGCGCCACGATCGAGTCGCGCTCGCCGTTGTCGTGGGCGAGGACCGCGCTCATCGCGGCGGGGGCCGTGGTGCTGCGCGACCCGGCGATGGCGCCGAGGGCCGCCGTCAGGCCGTAGAAATGAGCCGCTCCATCATGCCGCATGCTGCCTCCTTAGTATGGCTCCAGTCTGCGGCGATGATAACAACGTCTGTGCCAGCGGGGCGCGCCGTGTAGCTCTGCTCACGGGATGAGGCCAGGGAGACGAGATCCTGACGGAGATCCTCGTCTCCCTGGCCCACAGCAGCTACTCGGCCGGCTCGTCGTGCTCGGCCAGGATGCGGTAGAGCTCGCGGCGCAGCTCGTCGAGGCGGGCGTTGAGGGCCTGCACCTGGGCTGGTGAGCCGTGCTGGGCCACCTGGGCGATCACGCCCATCAGCGCGCCCACGCGCTCCCGCAGCTCGTGCAGCTCAGGGCTGCCGGACATCGGGCCGCGGGGGCCGCCCCAATGCCCGCGGGGGTCGGCCTGCCGCTCCTCGAGGAGCTTGCGGCCCGCCTCGGTGATGGTGTAGATGCGCTTGCCCTCCACCAGCTCGCCGCTGAGGTAACCCTCCTCCTCGAGGAGCTGCAGGGTGGGGTAGACGGAGCCGGGGCTCGGGCGGTAGAAGCCGCCGTAGCGCTGCTCCAACTCCTTGATCAGCTCGTAGCCGTGGCGGGGCCGCTCGGCGATCAGCTCGAGCAGCGCGTACTTGATGTCGCCGCGGCGATGGCGGCGGCGACCCCCGCCATCGCCGAACGGGTCGTCGTCAGGACCTCCCCGAGGCCCGAAGGGCGGCCCACGCCTGGCCCCGAACCAGAAGCGCATATCGGGCGGGCCGCCGAACTGCCAGCGGTGGCCGAAGAAACTTCCGGGGCCGCGGCCCCGGTGCGGGCGATGTCGTCGATCCATAATGGTTCTCCTTTGCTGATAACGATATATCGTGATGTGTCGTATCTTAGCACGATAACGATATATCGTCAAGAGGGAATCGCGGGGCGCTTGCCCCCCGCATCTCGGCGGGGGAATTCGGGGCGTGGCCCCGTGCCCGTACCACCTGCGCGGTGGGCGGCTCTGTGGGGGCGCTTGCCCCCCGCGTCTCGGCGGGGAATTCGGGGCGTGGCCCCGTGCCCGTACCACCTGCGTGGTGGGGGCCTCTGTGGGGGCGCTTGCCCCCACGCCCCGGCGGGGGAATTCGGGGCGTGCCCCGTGCCCGTACCACCTGCGTGGTGGGCGGCTCTGTGGGGG
>DAOUGF010000066.1:0-9266 GCA_034429295.1 Chloroflexaceae bacterium | reverse complement strand
GGCTCGAGGCTCTGCTCCGGGTCCCGGTTGACGAAGTGCCATCCGGAGTAGTCACCGACCATCTGCCGCAGGCGTTGGGCGACAGCCGGCCGCCGCAGCGCCGTGGCGAAGAAGGGGTGGGCGAGCCATAGCTCCCTGGCCGCCTCGATGCCCTGCTCCCTGCCTGCGCGCCAGGCCGCCTTCATCGGCGCGTGCACCTCGGGCGACCAGCGGATGCCGCCCACCATCGAGTCGATCAGGATCAGGGCGCTCGTGCGGGCCGGGTAGCTCAGGGCGAACTCAAGGGCCACATTGCCGCCCATGGAGAGCCCGGCCACGGCCGCCGACTCAACCCCCAGGTGATCCAGCAACGCCCGCAGATCCTCGGCGTGGGAGTACGGCGCGCTGGGCGGGGCGGAGCGACCGAAGCCGCGCATATCGTAGCGGAGCACCCGGCGCCGCGGCGCGAGCGCGGCCACCTGCTCGTCCCACATCCTTGTGTCGAGGCTGAAGCCGTGGAGCAAGGCCAGCGCTGGTCCATCGCCCACGCTCTCGTAGAAGAGCCGTGTCCCGCTCACATCGGCAAAGCCGCCGTCATGCCGCATTGAGCCTCCTCACCTACTGGCCGAACTACGCGCCGCCGACTTTCCTATGAGCTCAAGGTATCTGTCGAGCGGCTCCGCTGTCCTCCAGTGGATCCCGTTGCTGTAATGGAACCAGTACCCATGCAGGATGGCGATGCCCGCCGTCATGAGCGCGAGCAGGCCGTAGAACCACACCCTGCCGGTCAGCCAGTGGACGGCGAAGAGGACGGGAGCGAGCACGACGGCTTTGTCACCTTCTTGGCTGGCGGCACATGGGCCTTGTACCCGCGAAAGACCCACTGCGCCACCAGCCATGCGGCCACAAAGATCACGATGTCCCAGGAGATTATATGGCGCTCCCCTACGCGCTATACATCGCGATCCGCCCCTCGCTCTCGGGGTGGCCGCTGGCGCGATAGATGGCGATCAGGCGCTCCACATCGAAGGGCACGCGGCGGAACTCGAGGCCCAGCTGTTCGCCATTCACGCTGAGGAGCGCGTACTCTGCCCAGGGATCGGCGTGGAACACACCTTCGGGTTGGCCGTGGCGCCAGGCGAAGCCGACGCTGCCGGGGTTGAAGTGGAAGGTGCGGCCGAGGTGGCGTAGGAACTGGATGTGGGTGTGGCCGCCGGTGTAGATCGTGTCGTCGCGGGGCTCGAGCAGGGCGTTGAGCTGCTCGTCGGGCGTGAGCGGAAGAATCAGATCGTCGTAGGAGCGAGGTGAGCCGTGGTAGCAGAGCAGGCGCCGGCCGCCCTCCAGCTCTAGCTCGACGGTGGGCCGGAAGGCCTTGATGAATTCCACATCGGCGGGGGAGAGCTGGGCGAGCTGCCACTCCCGCACCGCCTCCAGTTGGCGGCGCCGCTCATCGCTGATGGACTCGGCCCCGCTGTCGGCGCCGGTGGCGAGATAGTCGTCGGCGTTGCCCATCACCACGGGGCAGGCCAGCTCCCGCAGGCGGGCCACCGTCTCGGCCGGCTGAGGCCCACCCTGAACGGCGTCGCCCAAGCAGACGATCTGGTCGGGCGCGAGGGGGGCGAGGTCGGCGAGGACGGCGTCGAGGGCCAGAAGATTGCCGTGGATATCGGAGATGATCGCAACACGCATCGGTGCCTCCGAGCGCGAGATACAAAAAGATAGCCGATCGGGGCTATAGTACCGCACCCGATCGGCTATCTGCAATCTACGAACTGGGCTGCGCAGGGCCTGAGCGAAGTCAGCGGGCGCTGATGCCCCGCACCCCGCCGTCAGGGGGCGGACGCACTCTTCGAGGATGCCTTGGGCATTCGCCACCCCGACAACCCTCGCGCCGGGGGCCTCGCCCCCGGACCCTCAAAGCCGACTGTGTTCCCAGTCGAGGGCGGCTGGCGGCGCATGCTCCTCTGCGCCGAGAGCGGGTATGGCACTACCTGCTCGATGGCAGCTGCCCGACAGCGAAGCTGCCCAAGGGTATATTTGGTGAGGAGCGAAGCTGCCCAGCAACGGGCGCGTCACTGGGAACGCAGCGCCCGCTCTCGGCGCCGAAGGGCATGCAGCGATGGTACGCGGATTGAGGCGGTCGTCGGCTTCGGGGGTTCCAAGGGGGCAGCCGCCCCCTTGGCGGGGAGCGCGAGGGGCGGAGCCCGCTCGCATGCCTGCTCACCATGCAGGTGGTACGGGCTTGGGGCAGCGCCCCACAAGAAGCACATTGGTGACGCCAAGCTGGGGGAGCGGGGCCGGCGCCTCGCTGACTTTGCATCAGCCTTGCTGGGCCGCGCCCCCAAGCTCACAGCTTGGGGGCGCGGGAGAGCTGCTACGCCGATGGCGTGCTGCCCCTGCGGACGGCGCGGCTGCCGCGGCGCCAGGCCCAGCGGACGAGCAGGACCAGCGGAAGCCAGACGGGCGTCCAGACGAGGAGGACGATCCCGAGGTTGGCGAGGGCCTGGCCGAAGTCAACCAGGCCGGCGAGGGCCTCCTGGGCCACCCGCAGCGGCTGCCAGCCGTCGGCCTCGATGATCGTCGGCGGCGGGGGCACGGGGCGAATGTCGGCGGTGATGGTGGAGAAGGCCGCGCTGTCCCGCAGATACTTCATACGGCCTTGGATCTGCTCGATCTGACCTTGCACATCGGTGAGCGCCTGGTTCACCTGCAGGGCGTCCTCCACGCGCGAGGCGCGGTCGAGCAGTTCGAGCAGGCGGTCGCGGGTGGCCTCGAGGTTGCGCAGTCGCGACTCGAGATCGACGAACTCCTCGGTCACATCGTCGCCGGTGACGCTGCGGCTGAGCACCTTGCGGGCAAGGCCCTCGACGCCGCTGAGCGCCTCCTCGAAGCGGTTGGCCGGCACGCGGAAGGTGACCGTGGCCGTCATCTCCGCGTCGCTGCCATAGGTCTGCACGCTCACCACGTAGCCGCCGAGCTGCTCGGCCCGCTGCCGCAGGCTGGCCTCGGCGCTGGCCACCGAATCCACCTGGATGGTCACGGTGGCGTTCTTGATCACCAGGCGCTGGCCGGCGGGCTGCTGAGCCTGGGCGGGGTCCACGGCGCTGTTCGCGGCGCTGTCGCGGCCCTCGAGCGAGGCGCCGGCGGCGGGCGCTTCGGCCGCCTCGGGGGCCGCGGGGGCCGCGGTGGGGAAGGCCATCTCGGCGGGCGCTGAGGCCGAGCCGGCCGCCTGGCCGCTGCAGGCCGCGAGGGCCAGGACGGCCGCCAGAAGGAGGAGGAGTCGGGCGGGCTGCATGGTTGTGCTCCTTTAAGAGAATCTGCCGGACGTAGGGATAGGGCGCCTGGCACAGGGTACAGGATGGCCGCGACCGGACCTGGACCCCTCACCTGCTAGATAAACGCGGGCGACGGGGCAGATGTTCCGCCCAAGCGACGACTTACGACCGCCAGCAGCACCCGGCGGTGGTCCGTGGTTGGTCGCCGGCGCTACCCGTAGAAGTCGGTGAAGCCGTCCTGGTCGAGGCGCTCGAGCATGCGGCGGAGCTTGGCCGCGCTCTCGGGGAAGGGCGCGGCGGCGATCTGCTCGGGCGTCACCAAGGCGGCGCGGCCCCACTGGCGCGGCTCCAGGCCCAAGGTGAGGCTGAGGAGCTCCGTGAGGGCGCGGCGTAGGCGAGGGGCGTCCTCGCCGCGCAGGCGGGGCAGCACCTTCTGCTTGATCTGCAGGTCGAGGGCCTGTAACGGCGCCATCGCGCCGCGGGATTGCTCGACATAACGCAACATCTCGCTGATGGTGCGGTAGCCGAAGGGGTGCCCGGCGGCGGCGACGGTGGCGTAGAGTTGCTCGATCGTCCGCCAGATCTCCTCGTCCACGGGGGCGCCGTAGCTCGCCCGGAAGCCCAGCAGGTCCACGTCGGTGAGCTCGATCACGTTGGCCCGGTCGAGGAGCTTATCGCTCAAGGCGAAGGTGCTCTCGTCCACATTGACCGTGCCGGTGATGCGGAGGTTCACAGGCAGGCGCACAGGGTTGCGTAGGGCGCCGCCACCCACCAGGGGCGTCTCAGCCGTGGGCGTGCCGAGGTCGATCAGGCCATCGGCGGTCTCCATCGCCGAGAGGATCGGGGCGAGGTAATACTCGGGGCGGGCGAGGTTCAGCTCGTCGAGGCAGAGATAGTATGGCTGCTGCGGGTCGGCGGCCGCCTGCAGCAGAAAGCGCAGAAACGCCGTGGGGTGGTAGTTGCCGGTGAGGGCGTTGTAGTAGCCGAGCAGGTCGCGGGCGTTGTGCCAATCGGGCTGCACGGCCACGGCGAGATAGAAGGGGTTCTCGCGCCCGGGCTGAATAGCGTAGACGGCGTCGGCGTAGAGACGGGTGAGGCGGGTTTTGCCGGTGCCGCTGATGCCAGGCAGGATCACGAGGGGGCGCGTCTGTAAGGCCACGTGGTAGGCCCGCAGGGTGAGGTCGCTGATGGTGAAGCCCCGCGCGCGGATGCGCTCTGCGATCACCTCGATCGGCGGGATGCCGGCGGGCGCGTAGGTGGCCTGGCGCTCGCGAAGGGCGGAACTGCCGGGCTCGAGGGCCTCGGCCTGCTCCATGAGCGCCTCGTTCAGCGGCAGCAGATCGAGCACATCGGCGACGATCCGCTCGGCCAGATCGTCGGGCAGCGTGGCCCACGGGTAGACGAAGCCCGCCCAGAGGTAGGCGGCACGCCTACTATCGAGGTACCGGTCTATCCAGAGCGAGCCGGCGGGTGAGGATTCATCCGCGCCGCTGAAGCGAGCCTGGCCCTCGCGGGCGATGCGGGCGACGACGGGCTCGAGCACAGGGCGGGCGCTGGCCCAGAGGCTGGCGAGATCGGCCTTGCGGCCCCCCCAGAGCTGCAGGCCCACAAGCACTGCCCGCTCGGCGGCGCTCACGGCCACCAGGATGCCGGCGCCCCGCGGCGGGCGGTCGAAGGCCACCCAATAATCCTCGATCGGGTCGCGCTGGCCGCGCCCGCGATGGACGCCCCGCTGGCTCTTGAAGCTCACCTGGTAGAGCGGCCAGATGCGCGGGAAGCGGGCCGCGGCCGCGGCGCTCACCTGCTCAGCCAGGGCGGCGAACCGCGGATGCAGCCGCTCCTGCACGGCGGCCCAGCGCTCGCCGACGCCGGGAACGGTGAGGGCCGCCAGCGACTCGGGAGGAAAGATGGCGCTCATAAGTAAGGTGTCAGGCGCCCCATAGTGGGCGCCCGCCATGGGGCGCCCCAACGTCGGCGTCACACGGGGATTCCTGTGGGATGGCTACGCCGTCGGTGGCTTGAGGTAGCGGCGGTCGGTGGAGAGGTCGCTGGAGGAGCCGCCCTCGTCGTTTGAGCCGAAGTGGGCGTAGAGTAGCTCGAGCATGGCGTGGAGCTCGGCGCAGAGCTCCTCGCAGGTGAGGGTGAGCAGATCGCCGTCGTAGAGCGCCTCGTCGATGCTCCAGACTCGGGTGGCGGTGATGCTCTGCACCCGCGCAACCCCGCCCGGCGGGAAGGAGAGCGTGCTGTCAACCCTGGCCACGTTTTCGTCCTCAACCAGGCTGCTGTGGAGCTCCTGCACGGCGTGGGCCACGCTCGGGAGGACGCGAGCATCCCGCAGTTCCTCGCTCACGGGCAGGTGGTAGGTAACCTCGATCTCCATGGCGGGGCCGCGGGGCTGGGCGAAGAGCCGCTCGTCAACGAAGCGCTCGATATTGTCAAGCGAGTCGGCGCCGCGCAGCGAGAAGACCGTGAACTCCGGCGACCAGCGGAAGGCGACCACAGCGCGCAGGGGCGGCTCCTGGGGGCCGTAGTCGTCGCTGGCGGCGTCGGGGATGCAGGTGATGCTCAGGCTTCGCCCGAGGGCGTGAGTGTCGAGCAGTTCCTGCGTATACGCGATATTCAGTCCCGTGCGCTCGATCACGCTGAGCAGCACGGAGACAAAGTTCTCGTAGGTGAGCATATGAGGCCACGCCTTTTCTGTGCTTGGCAGCATTATACACCGCGCCGCCCCGCGGTGTATAATGCCCTAATCGTTTGACCAGTCTCCGCAGCATTGCCGCGTGATGAAAGGAAGTCCATGACCGCGTCCCTTCCTCGCCGGGGAGAGGTGCCCGTCGAGCACACTTGGGATCTCGCCAGCATCTACCCTACGCCCGCGGAATGGGAAGCTGATATGCAGGCCCTGGAGGCCGACCTCCCGACCGTGGCCGCCTTCCGCGGGCGCCTGGGCGATTCGCCCGAGGCGCTGCTCAGCTGGTTCAAGCTCGCCGAGAGCGTGCAGGTGCGGGCCGAGCGGCTCTTCACCTACGCCCAGATGAGCCTCGACGTGGATACGAGCAACCAGCGGGCCGCCGCCTTGCGGGACCGGGCGATCAGCCTGATGGCCCGCCTCGCCGCCGCGGGCGCTTTCGCCGAGCCGGAGTTGCTGGCGCTCGACGAGGCCCGCCTGGCCGCCCTGATGACCGCCCCTGAACTGGCCGTCTATCGCCACTACCTCGACAATCTGCGCCGTCGCGCGCCCCACGTCCGCTCCGCCGAGGTCGAGCAACTCCTCGCCGCCGCGAGTGAGCCGCTCAGCGCGCCGGGCAGCGCCTACACGCTGCTAGCGGAGGGCGACCTGCGCTTCGCCGACGCGCTCGACAGTGCCGGCCAGCCCCATCAGGTGGCCACCGGCAATATCACCGAGCTGCTGCAGAGCCCCGATCGGGCGCTGCGCCTGAGCGCCTACAACAGCTTTCAGGATGGCTTTCTGGCCCTGAGGAACACCTTCGGCGCTCTCTACGCCGGCAGCGTCAAGGGCGACGTCTTTCGCGCCCAAGCCCGCGGCTACCCGAGCGCGCTGGAGGCCAGCCTCCACGCCGCCAACGTGCCGCTGGCCGTCTATGAGAATGTGATCGACGCCTGCAGGCGCCACCTGCCCCTCTGGCACCGCTACTGGGAGCTACGCAGGCGCGCCTTGGGCCTCGAGCGGCTGGAGGAGTGCGACATCTTCGCCCCCCTCAGCCCGCCGCAGAACATCCCATACGAGCAGGCCGTCGAGCTGATCTGCGACGGGATAGCTCCGCTCGGCGAGGAGTACGTGGCTGTCTCGCGGGCCGGGCTCACCAGCGAGCGTTGGGTGGACCGCTACCCCAACCAGGGCAAGACGAGCGGCGCCTACTCGGGTGGCGCCTACGGCACCAGGCCCTTCATCCTGATGAACTACGACGGCTCGCTGAGCAGCGTGAGCACTCTGGCCCACGAGCTCGGCCATTCTATGCACAGCTGGCTCACCAACCGCACCCAGCCGCCGATCTACTCGGGCTACTCGCTGTTCGTCGCCGAGGTGGCCTCGAACTTCAACCAGGCGCTGCTGCGGGGCCGTCTGCTACAGGAGGATCGCGGCGACGCCTTCACCCTCGCCTTGCTGGAGGAGGCCCTCCACAACTTCCACCGCTACCTCTTCGTGATGCCCATCCTCTCCCAGTTCGAGCAGCGGGCCCACGGGATGGTCGAGGCCGGCGAGGCGCTCACCGGCGAGATCCTGAGCGCCATCCTGGTCGAGTTGCTGCGGGAGGGCTACGGGCCGGCCATGGCGCTCGACGATGCTCGCGCCGGGGTGACGTGGGCCCAGTTCCCGCACCTCTACGAGAACTTCTACGTCTACCAGTACGCCTCTGGCATCGCCGCGGCGAACGCTCTGGCGGCCGAGGTGCTGCAGGGCGCGCCTGGCGCCGCCGAGCGTTATCTGCAGTTCCTCAGCGCCGGGGGTTCGCTCTACCCGCTCGAGGCGCTGCGCCTCGCCGGGATCGATATGAGCTCCCCCGAGCCGCTGGATCGCGCCTTCCAAGTGCTGGCCGGATATCTCGACCGCATGGAGCAACTACTACTGAAGGAGAGCTAAGCGATGACGACCGATACCCAGAAGGTGCCCACGCGGGCCGAGGTGGCCCCCGAGTACACCTGGGATCTCAGCGTGATCTTCCCCGATATCCCCGCTTGGGAGCGCGAGCTGGCCGCGCTTGAGGAGAAGACCAAGGAGGTGGTGGCGCTCCAGGGCACCCTCGGCAGCGATCCCGAGCAACTCCTCGGCGCCCTGACGCTGCGCGACGAGGTGACCCGCCGGCTCTGGTCGCTCTATGTCTACGCCAGCCACCGCAAAGACTCCGACGCCACCGATCCGAGCGGGCAGGCCTTGCAGGATCGGGCTGGCTCCTTTGCGGCCCGCATCTCGGCGGCCCTGGCCTTCATCGAGCCTGAGATCCTCTCCATCCCCGAGGAGACGCTGAGCGCTTGGGTGCGTGACACGGCTGGCCTCCACGTCTACGCCTACGAACTCGAGAAGCTGAACAAGCAGCGGGCCCACATCCGCTCGGCCGAAGTCGAAGAGGTGATCGCTCAGTTCAGCGATGTGACGCGGGCACCTTACGAGACCTTCGAGATGCTCGTCGACTCCGACCTGAGCTTCCCCACCATCACCGACGAGCACGGCAACCCGGTGCAGCTCTCCCACGCCCGCTACGGCCGCTTCATGGAGAATAAGGACCGCAGGGTGCGCCACGACGCCTTCAAGGGCTACTACAGCGCCTTCCGGCCCTTCCGCAACACGATCGCCACCACCCTCGGGGCCCGCATCCGCGCCCACGTGCTCGAGGCCCGCATGCGCAACTACAGCTCCGCGCTGGAGGCAGCCCTCAAGCCCAACGAGATCCCGCTCGAGGTCTACCACAACCTGATCAGCACCGTGGAGGCCAACCTCGCCACCAACCATCGCTACATGGAGGTGCGCAAGCGGCTGCTGGGCCTCGATGAGCTGCGGGTCTACGATCTCTACGTGCCGCCGGTGCAGGCGATGGACGTGGTGATGCCCTACGAGGAGGCGACTGAGCTGATGCGGGCGGCCTTCGCGCCCCTCGGCGCCGATTACCTGGCCGCGATCGAGAAGGCCTTCCCCAGCCGCTGGATCGACGTCTACGAGAATGTGGGCAAGCGCAGCGGCGCCTACTCGGGCGGCGCCTACTCGACCCCGCCCTTCATCCTGCTCAACTACCAGGACCGGCTGAACGACGCCTTCACCCTGGCCCACGAGTTGGGCCACTCGATGCACTCCTACTTCACCCGCAAGCACCAGCCCTTTGTCTACGGTAGCTACACGATCTTCGTGGCCGAGGTCGCCTCCACCCTCAACGAGGCGTTGCTCACCGACTATCTGTTAAAGAACCGCGACGATGCGGATCTGAAGCGCCTGCTGCTGGTGCAGCAGATCGAGGATCTGCGGGGCACGATCGTTCGCCAGACGATGTTCGCCCGCTT
>DAOUGF010000065.1:0-3256 GCA_034429295.1 Chloroflexaceae bacterium | reverse complement strand
ACCATGGCTGCCCTGCGCCTCGCCGCCCCGCCGATCGCCGTCTTTCTGGGCAAGTTTATGCTCAACCTGGCGCTGCTCGCGCTGCTCGGCGCCATCACCACCTTGCTCTTCATCGTGATGGTGCGCGTGGAGGTAGGCAGCCCGCTCGCCTTCGCGCTCGTGCTCGCCGGCGGCAGCCTCTGCCTCGCCTCGGCCACCACCATCCTCGCCGCAATCATCAGCAAGGCCAGCTTCAAGAGCGCTCTCTTCGCCGTGCTCGCCTTCCCGCTCTTGGTGCCGCCCCTGATCGTCGCCATCCAAGGCACCGCGAGTGCCCTCGATGAGGCCGCCCTCCCCGCCGCCCTTGCCTCGCTACAGTTCCTCGGCGCCTACAGCGTCGCCACCTTCGTCGCCTCGCTCATGCTCTTCCGCTTCGTTTGGGAGGCATAAAGCGCGCCCGGCGGAACAGTATCTATAGCCCGACGATCTCATAAGCGCGCGAGCGGCTCCAATGGCCCGGCTGGAGTCCGTGATACAATAGGCGAGCTACCGCCACGTGCGCGACTCCCCGTGCCCGCGGCATTTAGCAGGCTCTCATTCTCTGCGCGCACAAAGCGTAGTAGGATAGCATCGTTACTCGCTCTGGTTGGATCGGAAAGGGTTCAGGCCGATGGCGCAGAGGCTCGGCCAGATCGGTAAGCTGCTAACAGGTATATGGCTCGCCGGCGTGGCCGTCGCGATGTTTCTGGTGGTGCCGCAGTACGAAGGCTTGGGCAACGCCGGTCGGATCGTGATCATGCATGTGCCGACGGCATGGGTGAGCTCGCTGGCCTTCACCGTCTCGGCGGTCTTCAGCGCCCTCTACCTCTGGAAAGGCCGCCCGATCCACGATCATTACGCCCTCGCGGCCGCTGAGAGCGGCTTCCTCTTCACGGCGCTCGCCACCGTCACTGGCATGATCTTCTCCCAGGTGGTCTGGGGCGTCTACTGGAACTGGGACCCGCGGCAGACCTCGATCTTCGTGCTGCTGCTGATCTACGCTGCGCTCTTCGCGCTGCGGGCGGCTATCGATGATCCACAGCGCCGCCGCCAACTCAGCGCCGTCTACTCGCTCTTCGCCTTCGTCACCATGCCCTTCCTGGTCTTCGTGGCGCCGCGCATCGCCGACAGTACCCTGCACCCGAACTGCGCCTTTATCCAGGGCAGCCAGTGCGACGGGCTGACGCTCGAGGTCGGCAAGATCGGCCTGCTCGGCGACCGCAAGGTGCAGCTGCTGGGCCTGGAGCAGAACGGCGAGATCGTAACGGCGAGGGTGCTGGTGAGCGAGCCGGGTCTGACGAGCGAGAGTGTGCTCGAGCCAAGCTACAACCTCGCCGACGAGGAGATGATGGCCCGCCCCGAGTTCCCCGGCCTGCGCTACCAGCTCGGCTTGGAGGCGGTGGACCTTGAGAACAACAGCGCGCTACTAAATATCGAGGCGCCGGGCACCGGCCTACTGGAGAACCGGCGCACGCTCTTTACCTTCCTGGCGGCGATCGGGGGCTTCACGGCCTTGTTTATCTGGTTGCTTAACCTACGGGCCATGCTGCTCGATCTGCAGCTGGCCCTCGCGCAGCGCGGAGGGCGCGTATGAACATCGCTCTTGAGGCCGGCGTCGCGATCTATGTGGCGATGGCCGTGGCGCTCGCGGTCTGGCTCGGGATCTTCATCTATCTCTGGCGCATCGATGCGCAAGCGCGGGCGCTGAGACGGGAGCTCGAACGCCAGGAGCGTGAGGCTCGCACCGAGCCCGTCGCCGCCCCGCGCGCAACCGTCACTCGCGTGCAGCCCACCGAGGGCGAGCCGGTGGAGAAGTGAGGGAAGAGATCTTATGGCAACTATCACACCGCCGATCCGGCGTGGACCCGCGATCAAACCCCTGCACATTGCCGGTTTCGGCATCATCCTGATCGCGGTGATCTACGGCTTCTTCGGCCTGCGGAGCGGCTTCCGCTCCTATACCACGAGCGTGAGCGAGGCCATGGCCAGCTCCCGCAGCGTGCAGCTCGCCGGCTTCCTCGGCAGCACGGGCGAGTACGACGAGGCAGGCCGCTTCACCTTTATGCTGCAAGACGAGAACGGGGAGCTGGTGAAGGTGATCTCCGACGACCCGCGCCCCGCGAACTTCGAGCAGGCGATCAGCATCGTCGCCATCGGTCGCTACGACCAGGCCGAGCAAGCCTTCGTGGCCGACGACCTGCTGGTGAAATGCCCCTCTAAGTACCAGGAGCAGCTCCAGAGTACTTAGCCCGTAGTCCGTCGTCTGTAGTTCGTACCGAGCCAGCGGATGGCCTACGGACTACAGGTGTACGGCCTGAAAGGCCCCCTATGTATCTGCTCGGCACCTTTCTGATCGTCACCGCGATCGCCATGGCTTTCCTCGCCGTAGGCGGCTACGGGATGGTCATCCGCGGCAGCCGCGCAGCCATCCACTACGGGCGCTTCGGCGTGTACGGCACCTTGGGCGCCGTGCTGATGGCATGGACGCTGCTGCTCACGCTTTTCCTGGCCCGCCGCTTCGATATCGAGTATGTCAACAACTACAGCTCGCGGGACCTTGACTTCTTCTTCACCATCGCGGCGAGCTGGGCCGGCCAGCCGGGCAGCTTCTTGATCTGGGTGCTCTGGGGCTCCGTCATCTCCGCCCTCCTGGTGCGGCGCACGCGCCACTTCGAGCCATATACGCTCGGAGTGATGCTGTTCATCCAGGCCTGCCTGCTGATCTTCGTCCTCATCCTCAACCCCTTTAAGCCGCTGCTCGACGCCACAACCGGCCTGCCGGTGACGCCGCAGGACGGCCGGGGCCTCAACCCGCTGCTCCACAACTTCTGGATGATCATCCACCCGCCGGTGCTCTTCATCGGCTACGCCCTCTGCACCGTGCCCTTCGCCTTCGCGGTGGGCGCCCTGCTGCGGCGCGACTACGACACCTGGATCAGGCGGGCGCTGCCCTGGACGATCGCCGCCTGGGCGTTCCTCGGCTTGGCACTGCTACTCGGCGGCTACTGGGCCTACGAGACGCTCGGCTGGGGCGGCTACTGGGGCTGGGACCCGGTGGAGAACTCGTCGCTGGTGCCCTGGATCATCCTCACCGCGCTTATCCACGGCATGGTGCTGCAGCGCTCCGAGGGCGCGCTGCGCAAGGCCAATCTGCTGATGGCGCTCGCGGTGTATGTGCTGGTCTTCTACGCCACCTTCCTCACCCGCAGCGGCGTCTACGCGAACTTCTCGGTGCACT
>DAOUGF010000064.1:0-2235 GCA_034429295.1 Chloroflexaceae bacterium | reverse complement strand
AAGGGCAGGCCGCTTGTCATGCGCGTACCCTGTCGGAGGGATGCTGAGCGAGGGCTGCACACGAGTGATGCCGGTGACAGTATAGGCGAAGACTCCAGCTTGGCCCAAACTCGTCCGCTGCCCCTGGTCGCGCACGAAGGCGGCGGCATAACAGAGGCTGCAGCCAAGGCTGCAGCCAGAATAAGGTTCAGCGTGTAGTCGAAGGCGCCGATGAAGCCGCAAGGGCCGCGCGTCAGATCGCTGAGCGGGCCCCGGGCGCCGGAAAGCCGCAGGAAGCGTCGTCCAGCACCAGCACCCAGTCAGGCCCGCCCACCGGCGGCCTGAAGCTCGCCCGCGGCTCCCGCTGCATCACGCCGATCGCCTGCGCGATGCCAGTCCGCGGGTCGTACCACCAGGCCTTCAGCTGCTCACCGGAGAGATGCGTGAGGTCCAGCTCCACGGGGATCGGGTTCCGATCCGGGGAGCCGAACGGGGGGAGGCGCGGGGCCGGGATGTAGACCATCGCGTAGCGCCCAGCCGAATCGCGGGTGGCGCGCACGTGGTATGTCCCGGCGCCAGGCTCTGAGAGGATCATCGACTGGTCGGGGATGCGCTCAAGGAACGGCCGGGAGAGCATGAGGTTGCGGGCGTGGCGCACCTGCCCGGAGCCCGGCAGGTGCAGGGCCTCGTACCACGGGCGGCGAGCAAGCATCGGCGACAGGCCGGGGCGCCACATGCACCAGATCGGCCAGCAGCCGTAGGTGTGGCCGTGCGCCCCCGCGAAGAGCGACCAGTAGAGCGGCTTACGCACCTCGTAGTCGTCCAGATAGCCGCCGTCCAGGTTCACGATATCGTCCTGGGAGTCCTCGTAGCCCGGCTCGGCATCCATCACCGGACGCGTAGGCGTGAGCGCGTAGTCGTGCTCGATAAAGCGCCAGTTCTCGCGGTTGCGCTTGTGCCCGCTCTGGCACATGTGCAAGTCCAGCCACGGCTCGTCGTGGACGTACTCCGAGGAGGAGTGCGGCCCCCAGGTGTGGAAGCCGATCAGGTTCCTGCCACCGTCGCCCGCGCGCAGCCCCTCGGCCATGGCCCGCAGCACCAGGCGCTGCTGCTCGTTCTCGATCGGCCGGTCGCCCCCGAGTATCCAGATAATCGGGCGCTCCGCGTAGCGCCGGCCGATGTACTCCCCGTAGGCACGGGCGTTCTCAGGGGTGAAGATCTCCGGCCCGACGCCCCACTTCCGGTTCCACTTGTCGCCCCAGGTTGGGAGCATCCCGATATGAAGCCCGAGCGACGCCGCCAGATCCACCACCGCATCCACGTGCGCGAAGTAGGCCTCGTTCGGGCGCGTCGGATCGTCGTCGATCAGCGGGAGGTCGCCCTGCATGTTCGGCGTATGCAGGCCGTCCAGCTCCGCCAAAACCACCGCCTGGATGACGGTGAAGCCCTTGGCCGCGCGGTCGCGCAGGTAAAGCTCGGCCTCGCTCAGGGTGAGCCGGTGGAAGAGTTCCCAGGCCGTGTCGCCCAGGTAGAAGAAGGGCGTGCCGTCGTCGTGGACGATAAAGCGGCGGTTCTGGCTTATTCGCAGCATCGTTGCTCTACTCCATCTCGTCGCAGAAGATATACACCCGCGGCGCGCCGCCCTCATCGGGCACCAGCTCGCCGGCCGGCGGGCGCACGCCCTCGCGCACCACTGCGCCGGTGCGCGGGTCCACAACTCGATAGCGGCGCGGCACCCGCTCGTCGGCGAAGATCAGCAGCGGGCCGCCCTCGGCAGCATAGCAGAGATAGAGCTTGCCGGGCACCGTCAATCCACGTGGGGCGAGGGCCAGATCCCAGCTGGGCGCCATGTCTGCGAACGGCAGGCCCTCCAGGATGCGCGGCACCAACCCCACATAGCGCGAGCCCTCGAACTCCAGCGCCTCGCGCCAGCCAGCGCCCTCCGCTAGAAAGAAGGCCGCGTGCCCTGGCTCATCGGCGTGCAGGCGCCACTGCCATATGCTGCCCGCGCCGTAGACGACGCCCATGGTGCCGCCGGCGCACAGGTTGGACCAGGCCTCATGCCCTTGCCACCAGCCCGCCGCCTTGCCGCGCCGACCGCCGTGCTCGTAGGTCGGCTCGCCGTTCGCCACGGCCTTGACCGGCGTGTTTCGCCACATGTCAGCCACCCGCTCGGGGACATGCTCGCCGCTGTGCCCCGTCTGGCACCATTGGAAGTCGAGCCAGGGCGCATCCTGATGGGCGCGGTTGTCGGCG
>DAOUGF010000063.1:0-2874 GCA_034429295.1 Chloroflexaceae bacterium | reverse complement strand
CCCGCCTCGTCAACGCGGAGCCGCTGGGCGAGCGCACCCTGCGCCTCGAGCTGGCGGGCGAGCGGGTGGTCGTGCTGCGCCTCGGCGGCCCGCCCGACCCTGGCGCCGGCGACCCGCTGCGCGCCGAGCTCGCCGCCCTCAGCGCCCTGCGTGCCGAGCTCGACCTGCCTGTCCCCGAGGTGATCGCCCACGATCTCTACGGCGAGAGCGGCGCGCCCTACCTGCTCACCAGCTACCGCGAGGGGATGGCCCTCGTCGAGGCGCTCCCCGCCATGAGCGAGGAGCAGCGCTATGAGCTTGGCCGTGCCCTCGGCGCCGCGATCGCTCGCGTTCACAGCTACACCGCCCCCGCCTATGGCGCCCTCGATCCCGACGCCCCGCCCGCCATCCGCCCGGAGCCGCTGCCCTCCTCAGGGCGCGCTCTCACCCTCAGCGCCGATGACGAGGATGTGCGCTACTTCCACGCTCGCCTCGACGCCGCCATCGCCGCCGCCCGCGCGGCCGGCGAGCTCGACGCCGAGGGCGCCGAGCAGATCGCTGCCTGGGCGCGCGATAACGTCGCCGGCACCGGCCGCCCTGCCTGCCTCGTCCACGGCGACTTGCGCCCCGAGCGCCTGCTGGTGCGCCGCCGGGGGTCGCGAGACGAGGCGAAGCCTCTGCGCCGCTGGGGCCTCGCTGGCCTCACCGGTTGGGGCTTCGCCCAAGCTTGGCGCCCCGCTTGGGACCACGCCGCCGCCATGGAGCATTTCGCCGACAACGCCTACTTCAGCCTCCGCGTCGGCTACGGCAACGCCTACGACGAGACCACCGAGCGAAGATACGACCAGCTCCGCGAGCTCGCCCTTCGCCCTTTCCGCCTCGTGCTCTTCCTCGAGGCTGGGCGCGCTGATCTCGCCCTCGCCCTTGCTCGCGAGCCCTCAGATCCCGACAGGGAGGTGCTTGCGGGGTAGCCCAAGGCCACAGGCGTTCAGGGCACGGTCGATGGCGACAGTCTGGCTAGCTGCGTACAGGAGATACAAATGATGCGAAGCTTTCTTGTTGGCGCGGATCGGCGGCTTGAGCTCAATACCAGTATGTGCCAGGAGACAGGCGCGAGCTCGCGTGAGAAAAGGCAGCGTACCGAGTAAGTGCCACTGGTATTGCCCCTGCTTCCGGCCCGGTCGCTGTATCAAGCTTCCATCGCCATCGAAGTAGCCCAAGAGGAAAGGTATCTCGAATGGCTCCGGAATCTTCGGCCACTCCAGGGTAAGACTCTTTCGGGGCGTGATACCGTGAATGATTAGATCATGGACGAGCTCCTGGCTGCCGATTGAGAGCGAGGTTGAGTTTGGGCCGGCATTGTCGGTTAGCTTGGCACCTGGTGCAATGATATCGCGGAGGCGCTCCAGCCAATGCCGATCGCGGCGCTGGAGTTGCAAACTGAGCGTATGCTGCCTACTACCGATATAGACACATCCATCAGCGGCGATGAAGCCGAGCCAGTAGGCCTTCTCATCGCTGTCGATGACCTTGAAGTAGTCGCGCCGGACCTGGCAGGGGTTGTTCCGCTCGCGGGTGGCGCTTATGCCGAGCTCATGAACCTTGTGCTGACAAGCCTTCCAAGTGCGGTTCAAATGACTTGCGATCTCCTGGCGCGAGATGCTGAGATTCGGGTAGAGTTCACAAAGCAGCCGCTCTTCGGCCTCCGTCCAGGGACGGCTCCCCAACGAGCGCGGCCGGCGGCGGTGGATGCCGTTGGTGCGAGCGACAACCTTGAGCGTCTCCCACTTTCTTCCGAACCGTTGCTCAAGGGCCTCGCGGCTCATCGCGGGGTCCGGATAGAGCCGGGCAAGATCGGCGAGTTCTGCTTCCGTCCAGCGACGGCCAGGCATAACGTACCTCCGCTGTTGACACGATAACGGATTTCGATAACGTGTAAGAAGTATAGCACAGGCCGCTCGTTTGTGCTAGTGCCCTAGAAGGACAATTTCTATGGATACGTACGAGCCCCACATCTACGAGCTCTCCCGGCCGGGCAAGCATGGCACGAACTTGCCGCGCCTGGACGTGCCGGAGGCTGAGCTTCCTGCCGAGTTGCTGCGCCAGGATGACCTGAATGACTTCCCCGAGCTTACCGAGCCGGAGGTGATCCGCCACTACACGCGCATCAGCCAGCGGAACGCCTCGCCTGACACAATGATGTATCCCTTGGGCTCGTGCACCATGAAAGCCTCACCGAAGCTTCACGAGGAGGTCGCCCGCTACCCCGGCTTCGCCGCTGCTCACCCTCTGCAGGGCGACGTCCTCTCCCAAGGTGCCCTGCAGCTCATGGTCGAGCTCCAGGAGTACCTGGCCGAAATCGCCGGCTTCGATGCGGTCTCGCTGCAGCCGGCCGCCGGCGCCCACGGCGAGTTCACCGGCATTCTCGTTTTCCGCGCCTACCACTTGGACCGGGGCGATCACGAGCGCGTCGAGGTGCTGGTGCCCGACTCGGCCCACGGCACCAACCCGGCCACGGCGGCTATGGCCGGGCTGAAGGTGGTGGAGCTGAAGAGCGACGCCCGCGGCAACGTCGATATGGCCGACCTGCGGGCCAAGCTCTCGCCCCGCACCGCTGGCATGATGCTCACCAACCCCAACACCCTCGGCCTCTTCGAGGACCAGATCCTCGAGATCTGCCGCCTGGTCCACGAGGCCGGCGGCCTGATGTACGGCGACGGCGCCAACTTCAACGCCATCCTCGGCGTCGCCAAGCCCGGCGAGCTCGGCTTCGACTTCATGCACTACAACCTGCACAAGACCTTCACCACGCCCCACGGCGGCGGCGGCCCCGGCGCCGGCGCTGTCGGCTGCACAGCGGCTCTTGCGTCCTTCCTCCCCGGCCCGCGCGCCCGC